>JBMORR010000049.1:0-1779 GCA_049322595.1 Patescibacteria group bacterium
GATCAGAGAGTGGTTCGCCACGGAGAGAAACATCATCTACGAACCTTCCTGGTCTGAGGTGCCGTCCGGGGCGCTCATGGAGCGACTGCCGCACGACCTGAAACTGGATGATCCGGGAAAGATCGTTTGGGAGCGGGTTGAGAAAGGGCGATGGCTCCTGGTGGAAGCGGCCGAGCGGTGTCCGCGGATCGGAGAACGATCCTTCCGAGGATTTGAAGCAGCCCTCCAGGAAGGGCAGCGGATTCTCACGTTGCCGCAGTACGCGATCACTTGGCACCTCGGGGGTATCGGTGGAGAAATCCTGGATGTTGAGACTGACACAATGCTCGCCACGCGCTACGGCGCGGAGAGCATCATCCACTCTTTCGGCAACTTCGCCCTGCAGGATCTTGCTTTCTCGATCGGCGAGTGGAGTCGTCTTTCCGCTCCTCATCCGAGGATGGGCATCCGCCTCGCACGGGAGATCAAATGAAAGGAGGCAGTGCTCCGCGTTTAGAACTTTCGGGTTCTCTGCGCGGAGTTTTTTTATTTTGGCGGTTGTGTTAAGATACTAAAATATGCAATATAGCTTTAAAAAAATCGAAGCAAAATGGCAGAAAAAGTGGGAAAAGGAAAAGATTTACGAAGTTAAAGAAAATTCTAAAAAGGATAAGTTTTATTGTTTAATTGAATTCCCTTATCCATCCGGCGAAGGCTTGCACGTCGGTCATCCGCGAAGCTATACGGCGCTTGATATTATCGCGCGAAAAAAACGGATGGAAGGAAAAAATATTTTGTATCCAATCGGTTGGGATGCCTTTGGTTTACCCGCAGAAAATTATGCTATTAAAACCGGAATTCAGCCAGCCGTGGCAACAGAAAAAAATATTAAAAATTTTACGCGGCAATTAAAGTCGCTTGGATTTTCTTTTGATTGGTCGAGGGAAATTAACACGACCAATCCGGAATATTACAAATGGACGCAATGGATGTTTTTACAATTTTTTAAACACGGCTTGGCGTACAAAGATAAAATTGCCATCAATTGGTGTACTAAATGCAAAATCGGTTTAGCAAACGAGGAAGTGGTAAACGGCGCTTGCGAGCGTTGTGGCGGGGCAGTGGAAAAAAGAATGAAAGAGCAGTGGATGATAAAAATTACAAAATACGCCGAGCGGCTGCTTCAAGGTTTAGAAAATGTCGATTACGCGCCGCGGATAAAAGAGCAGCAGATTAATTGGATTGGGAAAAGCGAAGGCGCGGAAGTGGATTTTGGAATAAAGGATTCTAATTTGAAAATAAAAGTTTTTACGACTCGACCGGATACTTTGTTTGGCGCGACATATATGGTTTTGGCGCCGGAGCATGAATTTGTAGAAAAATTGAAATCGCAAATTACAAATTGGAATGACGTTGAAAAATATATTAATGAGGCAAAAGGAAAATCCGATTTGGAGCGGCAAGAGTCAAAAGAAAAAACAGGAGTGGAATTAAAAGGAATCAAGGCGATTAATCCGGTGAACAATGAAGAAATTCCAATTTGGGTGGCCGGTTACGTTCTGACCGGCTATGGCACAGGCGCGATTATGGCTGTGCCGGCGCACGACGAACGCGATTTTGAATTTGCCAAAAAATTCGGTTTACCAATTAAGATAGTTGTTGAAGCAACTAGTTCGGATATTTTAGAAATTCAGAAAAAAGATGACGCTGTTTATAGCGGTGATGGAGTTTCCACTGATTCAGATTTTCTAAATGGGTTGTTCACCGTGGAAGCAAAAGAGAAAATTACAAAATGGCTTG
>JBMORR010000050.1:0-1734 GCA_049322595.1 Patescibacteria group bacterium
AATAAAAACGAAGTATTCAATGAGGCAATGCCAGCTGTTGTGCCGATTGAGGGAATAGCCGATGAAATGATGCCGAAAATTTATGACGCGCCGGCAAAAACAGAACTTAAAGATTTAGAAATTTCTTTCAATTTTGAAAAAATAGAATTAATTAAAAAAATTGTGAAAGAGACGCAGGATAATTTAAGGCGAATAAACTGTCTTTTGGGCGAGGATGCGCCAAAGTTTGAGGAAAAAATTAAACAAAGTTTCTTAGACTCGGAAGTGGCGGCCGCGGCACCGTCTTCCGCGCCAATGTTCCAAGGATTAAAAACTGTTAGTCAGCCGGATGTGGCTTACGGCGAGTCAGGAGAGAGAATTATGGAAGGAGTTTTTAATGGTCAAAACATGATTGGGGCGGACGGAAAAGAATATATTGTTCCGGCAAACTATGCTTCAAAATCAAAATTAGTTGAAGGAGATATTTTAAAATTAACAATCAATGCCCGAGGGAATTTTCTTTTTAAACAGATCGGGCCGATTGAGAGAAATAGGGTGGTCGGCACTTTGGAAGAATCGGAATCGGGCGGTTGGACAGTTACTTCTGGCGGGAAAAAGTGGAGAGTTCTTACTGCGCCAGTGACGTATTTCAGGGGAGAATCAGGCGATGAAGCAGTAATTTTGATTCCTAAAAATGCGCCGAGTAAATGGGCAGCGGTAGAGAATGTAATAAAGAGAAACGAGGAATAGGTTTTGCTAAAATATTTGATTTTAAAAGACCGCTTAGATCATCTGGTGGTCTTTTTAGTAACGAGTAACCAGTAGCGGGTAACAAATAAAATTAGTTAGATGTTAAATTACCGATTACAAGTTACGCGTTACGGGATACTGATTGCTTCAAGTTTTGACTTTTGTTACGAGATGGTATAATATATCAGAATTAATAATATCAGCATGTCGACTACACTTTATAGAAAATATAGGCCGCAGAATTGGAAGGAAATGACGAACCAGAACCATATTAAGATCGCGATTCAAAACGAAATTGAGACCGACAAGGTTGCTCACGCTTATTTATTTTGCGGACCGCGGGGCATCGGAAAAACAACGGCTGCTCGTTTGCTTGCGAAGGCAGTAAATTGTGAAAATAGAAAAGAGGGAGAATCGGAGCCGTGCAACAAATGCGATTCCTGCAAGGAAATTACTTCCGGTCGGGATTTGGATATTGTGGAAATTGACGCGGCAAGCCATACCGGAGTTGATAATGTTCGCGATAATATTGTTCAAAACGCGAAATTTTCTCCATCACGTCGGAAATATAAAGTGTTCATCATCGACGAAGTGCACATGCTTTCGACCTCGGCTTTTAACGCACTTTTGAAAACAATTGAAGAACCGCCGCCAAGAGTTATTTTCATCATGGCGACGACAGAAATTCATAAAGTTCCGGCGACAATTATTTCCCGCTGTCAGAGATTTGATTTCAAAAAGATTTCCCGCCGAGAAATAGTAGAAAGATTAAAATATGTTTTGAGTATGGAGCGGGTGGAAGTTGATGAACAAATTTTGGACAGCATTGCCCGATCATCTGAAGGATGTGTTCGCGATTCAGAAAGTTTGCTTGGACAAGTGCTCGCGCTTCGTGACGCGAAAAATAAAATCAGCCGCGAGCAAGCAGAACTTGTTATTCCAAAATCAGATTTTAATTTGGTTAGTGATTTTGTTGGATTTTTAGCGGCCCGCGATGCGGAAAAA
>JBMORR010000051.1:0-1732 GCA_049322595.1 Patescibacteria group bacterium
AGTTTATCTTTTGTAAGCCAGATTGGCGGATTGAACAAAATATCCCCTGCCCCAAGCGGCGGACGCTCGCGGACAAAAGTGAAACGCCGTTTTAAAATCATCTTATGGATTACAAGAGAGGCATCGCGGTATTCTTTATAAATTTTAAGTTGCGTAGCCAAATCAGATCCATCTTCTCCCTCAACTTCAAGCGAGGGCAAAAGCGCTTTTGACTTAATCCAAAGAAGCTTTGCGGCTACCACCAAAAAATCTGCCATCTCTGCCGGATTAAGATTTTCCATTTGCTCAAGGTATAAAATAAATTGATCGGCAATTCTGGCGAGAGAAATTTCCGTAATATTCATTTCCTCCTTTTCAATCATCTGCAAAAGCAAATCAAAAGGCCCTTCAAATTTTTCTATCTTTATTTGATACATTTTAAAATGTCATTTTTATTTTTTCTTTCCGAAAATACCAGTAACTCCTTCTGTTGCTTTGAGAAAATTTTTTACTGTCATTACAACAGACTCTTCAAATGTCCCTGCTCCGGCAATAATTTTCTTAGCCCTAAGAAGGCTTTTATCAACGTACACCGGAACTTTATAAATCTGACCAAATGGCGTTATTGCCCCAGGCTTAATTTTGAATATCTTTTTCATCATTCCTTCTTTGGCAATCTCGACTTTTTTTGCCTTAGCTATTTTTTTTAATTTTCCTAAATCTAATTTATGTGAAGCAGGCAAAACCGCCAAGAGATAATTTTTATCTGCTTTTATAACTAACGTTTTGGCGATTTCCCCGATCTTTGCCCTAAGTGTCTGGGACGTATCATAGGCCGTATAAACAGTTTTATGTCTAATTATTTTATATCCAATTTTAGCTTTGTCAAGGTAGTTTAAAAGTTTTTTGGGAATAGCCATATTTTATGATTCCTGGCGAGCCTGCAAACGAAAGTTTACTTTCGTTTGGGGCGAGCGACGGAATTTTAAACGCCGCGATAGCACTTATGATTTTTTATTTTTTCTTAATCTCAAAATCTGCCAAATCATTATTCCAATCATTGCAGCCGCAAAGATTATCCAGACAACACTAACGGCGGCAACTATGCTTGAATCATAAATCGTTCCCATCCAATAACCAACTCCGTACGCCGACCATCCCAAAAAGAGAAGAGCTCCTAGGGAAATCGTAACTAAAAGAGTTAACCCCTGAAAAACCCAGGCAACAACTTTTATAGCTTTGTGTTTAACAAAAAATTGCAGAAGAGTACAACCTATAAAAACCAAACCAATAGGAGAAAGAACGCCTATTACAATAAAGATGCTAAGCATTATCAAGAAGATTAAAATGCTTGTCAAAATATTCTCCCAATTGGCTTGTGGCACGCCTACTTTATCATTATCGTCTGCGTCACGAAGATAAAGGTCATAGGTCATTTCCGATGGCTGCATATAGCGAGACAACTTTGTCAGATAATATTTTCTGGCTTCTGGCTCTACCCAATAGTCGCCGTTTGATTCAACTGCTAATTTTTCGATATCTTTTGATTTTACCCAACTGGCATAGCTTGTAGTAAATCCTGGCAAATCTTTTTTATGATCAGCAAAAACGTAAAGAAGAATATTCACGCCCGGTCGCCATGGGTAGTAATAATCTGAAACAGGTGCCATGTCCGGCGTAAAACTTTCTGATTTATAAACAACCCCGGTTCCACTCTCCGCTACCCCCCGTTCCATCATAAACGACGTTGGTT
>JBMORR010000052.1:0-13097 GCA_049322595.1 Patescibacteria group bacterium
ACTCGAGCGCGCGGCAAAATTAAATCCTGATTTTGGCGGCGGATCTTTGACCGCGTTGCCTATTATTGAAACCCAGGCTGGTGATGTCTCCGCTTATATTCCGACAAACGTTATTTCTATTACCGACGGTCAAATTTATTTGGAATCAGATTTATTTTATAAAGGTATTCGTCCGGCCCTAAACGTTGGTCTTTCGGTTTCCCGCGTTGGTTCAGCCGCTCAGACAAAAGCTATGAAAAAAGTTGCTGGTCGTTTACGCCTCGATTTGGCGCAATTTCGTGAGCTTGAAGCGTTCGCTCAATTTGCTTCTGACCTTGATGAATCAACTAAGCGTCAGATTGAACGCGGTAAGAGATTAACGGAAATTTTAAAGCAGGATCAATATGTGCCAATGTCAGTTGAAAATCAAGTAGCAATTCTTTATGCCGGCACAAACGGGCATCTTGATGACGCTCCGGTTGAAAAAGTTAAAGAATGGGAGGATAAATTCCATACCTATATGAAATCAGAACCAGGAGGATCTTTGGAAGAAATCGCCGAGAAAAAAGAACTGACTCCTGAAATCGAAGAGAAATTAAAAACCGCGATTATGGATTTTAAATCAAGTTTGCAATTTTAATATACTGGCATGGCAGTTTCAACTAAAATTTTGCGAAGACGCATTAAGTCCATTACGAATACAAAGAAGATCACTAAGGCAATGGAAATGGTTGCGGCTTCAAAAATGAGAAAAGCACAGCTGGCAACACTTGCGACTCGTTCGTATGCCAACCGAGCCTGGTTTTTGGTTTCCGATCTAGCTGGAAAAATTGATCCAAAAATTCATGCCTTTCTTGCAAAAAAAGAAAAAATAAAAAAAGTTTGCGTAATTTTGGTTTCTTCGGACCGCGGTCTTTGCGGCGGTTTTAATGCTCAAATTATCAAAAAAGTTGCAGAATTTACAAAAAGCATAACAGAAAAAGGGATTGAAATAGAGTTCATCACTGTCGGGAAGAAAAGCAGAGATTTTGTTAACAGACATAAAATGAAAGTTATTGCGGATTTTACAAATCTAAGTAGTGTTACGCGACTTACGGAAATCAGGGCTGTTGCAAAAATTGTTATAGATGATTTTTATGCGGGAAAATACGATGAGGTTTACCTTGCTTATACAGATTTTATTTCAACGATTTCCCAGAAACCAAGAGTTTTGAAGCTTTTGCCCTTCTCCCGCGAACGCGATGCGGATTTAGGAAAAGTTGGAAAAGAAAAAATGGCAGAAGATGTTATTGAAGAAAAAGAATATGAGTTTATTTTTGAACCGTCCCCTGATCGAGTTTTAGAATACATGTTGCCAAGAATAGCGGAGATGCAAATTTTTCAAGCAGTCTTGGAGTCAAATGCTTCTGAACATTCCGCCAGAATGGTTGCCATGAAAAATGCATCTGATTCGGCGAGTGATATGATTTTTGACTTAACTTTAATGTATAACCAAGTCCGCCAGTCAGCCATTACAAAAGAAATTATGGAAATTGTTAGCGGCAAGGCGGCACTTGAATAGTTTTATTTATTAAATCTTACAAAAATATGAACAAAGGAATTGTAAAACAAATTATCGGTCCGGTTGTGGACTTAGAGTTTAAAGAAGAAGTTCCGCAAATTTATAATGCCGTAGAAATTAACAAAGGAGAGGGAGAAAAGCTTGTTCTTGAAGTTCAGCAACATTTAGGAGGAAATTTAGTTCGCGCTGTTGCGATGGGTCCAACAGATGGGCTACAACGGCAAACGGAAGCAATAGATACCGGAGCGCCTATTTCCGTACCGGTTGGAAAGGAAACTCTTGGCAGAGTGTTCAATCTTTTGGGTAAGGCGGTCGATGGGCTTTCTGAGGTTAAATCAAAAAAACAATATCCAATCCATCGCCCGGCACCAAAGTTTACTGATCAATCGACTAAAACTGAAATTTTAGAAACAGGGATTAAAGTTATCGATCTTATTTGTCCCATTTTGAAAGGTGGGAAAGTCGGATTATTTGGCGGAGCTGGCGTGGGAAAAACCGTTGTTATTCAAGAACTTATTAATAACATTGCCAAGGCACATGGTGGCGTTTCCGTATTTGCCGGAGTAGGTGAGAGAACCCGCGAAGGAAATGACCTTTATCATGAAATGAAAGATTCTGGAGTTTTGAGCAAGCTCGCTATGGTCTTTGGTCAAATGAATGAACCGCCGGGAGCCCGCGCGCGCGTAGCTTTATCCGCGCTTTCCATGGCAGAATATTTTCGCGACGAGGAAAAACAAGACGTATTACTTTTTGTTGATAATATTTTCCGTTTTACTCAAGCTGGCTCCGAGGTATCCGCGCTTTTGGGTCGCATTCCTTCGGCCGTAGGTTATCAACCGACTTTGGCAACAGAAATGGGTGAACTTCAAGAAAGAATAACCTCTACAAATCAGGGCTCAGTAACTTCTGTACAGGCCGTTTACGTTCCCGCGGACGACCTTACTGACCCAGCCCCAGCAAATACCTTTACCCATCTCGATTCTACGGTCGTGCTCAACCGCGCCCTAACCGAACTTGGTATTTATCCCGCCGTTGATCCGCTTGATTCAACTTCAACAATTTTAGATCCAAAGATTGTCGGCGAAGAGCACTACAACGTTGCTCGTCAGGTGCAAAAAGTTTTACAGCGCTATAAAGATTTACAAGATATTATCGCCATCTTGGGCATGGAAGAATTATCCGAAGAAGATAAATTAACAGTATCTCGTGCGAGAAAAATCCAGAAATTTTTGTCTCAGCCGTTCTCTGTGGCAGAAACCTTCACCGGTACGCCGGGTAAGTATGTTTCGCTCAAAGATACCGTTCAAAGCTTTAAAGAAATTTTAGAAGGCAAGCATGATGATAAACCAGAGCAGGCCTTCTATATGAAAGGTGGAATCCAAGAAGTAGCGGCGTAATAATTAAAAAGAATTATCATGGCCTCTAAATTAAAATTTGAAATTATAACTCCAGAAAGAGTTGTTTTGAAAGATGAGGTTGATCAAATAACCCTTCCTACTGCGGAAGGCGAGATTACTGTTTTGCCAAATCATATTCCGTTGATCGGCGTGCTTCGTCCGGGGGAAATTGTTGCCAAAAAAGATAGGGAAGAAATTGCCATGTCTTGCTCCGGCGGATTTATTGAGGTTACCGGCGATAAAGTTTTGATTTTAGCGGACACGGCGGAAAAAGCGGAAGAATTGGTTGAGGCAGAAATTCTTAAGGCTAAAGAACGGGCGCAAAAAATTATTGAAGAAAAACAAGTTGACGCGGAAAGGTATGCCAACGCGGCGGCTAGCCTTGAACGTGAATTGGCGCGCCTTAAAGTTGTAAGGAAAAGGTCACGGGGTCGCGCCGCACCAAGTATTAAAGTCGAAGAATAAAAATTTATGCCTCAATATCCTTTTAAAAATTTTCATCATGTTCCGGCGGCTGCAATTTATTGTCTTGATCCAAGATTTAGGACGCAGCATGAACAATTTATTTCAAAAGAACTTGGCCTTAAAGAATTTGATCAGTATGTTTTTCCGGGCGGACCCAAGGCGTTAGTTGATGATACAATGCGTAATATTTTTCTTGGCGCGATTCAAAACGTTTCGGTTAATTTGCATCATATTGAAAAAATTATTTTAATTGCTCACCGCGATTGCGGTGCTTATGGTGGATCAAAAGCTTTCACCGACGCAGAAGCTGAAAAAGAAACACAAATGAAAGACTTAAAAACTGCCCGTAATATTTTGATGGAAAAATTTCCGACGATTAATGTTAAGCTTTTTTACGCGGAAATTATTGGAGACAACGTAGAATTTAAATCCGTTGAGTAGGAATTAACCGCAATGCCTCCCGATTTATTTTTATTTTTTCGGAAAATAAATTAAGAGGCGTTGTGGGAAGGAGGTAGGGGATGTTGTATTCGTTCGATAACAATAATAGGATTCCCGCCCTCATTATATGTTGCTCGGATTGGAAAACTATCCAGCAGACATTGCGCTTTGTGAGAGAAGAACTTCGCGTTCCGTTTTTCACGCTGTTTTCCTTTCCGGCTGGACCAAGAGTCTTGCTGGATATCGAAACACGTAACGTCTTCCTGAGCGTTCTTGAAAGAACGTTGGACGGTGAACATGGAGCTCAACAGATCATCCTTGTAGCACATCGTGATTGCACGGCTTACGATGATTCGGTCCGTTCCGAGAGGGAGAGGGGAGTATACGAGCGAGATTTAAGGCTCGCAAAGGAGGTAATCCTTAGAAAGTTTCCTAACGCTGATGTGAGTCTTTACTACATGGAGATTGTCGAAATTACTGGAGGCGAAGGAAAGCTTGAACCGCAACGAGTGGGAGAGCGGTAATACACGCCTTGAGTCCGCCATTTGCTAAAAGCAATGGTGGATTTTTTATATAATTAACTTGTTTTTAGAGTGAAAATCAGCTATAATTACTGAAAATATTATGCCAAAAATTAGCGTGATAATCCCAACTTACCAGCACGGAGACACGATTGAGACGTGCCTTTTATCGTTATTTAACCAAACCTTTAAAGATCTTGAAATTATTGTTGTAAATGATGGATCAACTGACAATACAAAAGAAGTTTTAGAAAAATTTAAAAACCGCGTAAAAATTATTAATCAAGAAAATCTGGGCGCGCCGGCGGCAAGAAATAAAGGATTTAGAGAATCGACCGGCGAATTTATAATTTTTGCGGATGCCGATGTTAACGCAAAACCAGAGATGATTAATAAAATGCTAGAAGTGTTAGAAAAACATCCCGAGGCGTCTTTTGCTTATTCATCTTTTGTGTGGGGAAAGAAAAAATTTCCCTTGCGCGCATTTGACGTGGAAGCTTTAAAAAAAATGAACTATATTACTTCAACAACCTTGATTCGCCGCGAACATTTTCCGGGTTGGGACGAGAAATTAAAAAAATTTCAGGATTGGGATTTATGGCTCACGATGGTAGGAAAAGGACGAAGTGGTATCTGGATTCCGGAATTTTTATTTTCAATCAAACCACGCAAAACAGGAATTTCAAATTGGTTACCGAGTTTTATGTATAAAATTCCTTGGGAAAAAATTGGCTGGACTCCAAGGGCAATCAAGAAATACAAAGAAGCGTTAAAAATTATCAAGGCAAAACATAATTTATAATATGGATCTCTCAATTGTCATTGTAAATTGGAAGGTGAAAGATTTATTGGAAAAATGCTTACAGTCAATTTTTAAAGAAACAAAAAATATTTCCTTTGAAGTTTTTGTCGTTGATAATAATTCCGAAGATGGCAGCATCGAAATGGTTCGGGAAAAATTTCCTCAGGTCAATTTGACGGCCAGCATGGAAAATTTGGGATTTGCCAAAGGAAATAATTTAGCAATTAAAAAATCCCGTGGCAGATATGTTTTACTTTTAAATCCCGATACGGAAATTTTAGAAAATGCCTTAGAGAAAATAGTTCGTTTTATGGATGAACATCTCGAGTGCGGTATCGCCGGATGCAAATTGCTAAATCCCGACTTATCGCTTCAGTCATCAGTTCGCTCTTTCCCGGATATTTCATCACAAATTTTTATTTTATTAAAACTTCATCATTTATTTCCTTATTCTAAGGCAATATATAAATATCTAGCTCACAATTTCGATTACGAAAAAACGCAAGAGGTTGATCAGGTTATGGGTGCGTTTATGATGATCCGCCGCGAGGTTTTGGATAAGATTGGACTGCTTGATGAAAATTTTTGGATTTGGTTTGAGGAAGTTGATTTTTGTAAACGGGCAAAAACTGTTGGGTGGAAAATTTTATACACTCCGGAGGCGAAAATTATTCATCATTATGGCCAAAGCTTCAAACAAGCAATGGGCGTAAAAAAACAAAGAGATTTTAATCGAAGCTTGTCATATTATTTTAAAAAAAATGGGGCGAAAGGGGAGTGGATCGCAATTCAGATTTTGCGTCCGTTAAGTTTATTACTTGCTTATCTAGTCCAAATTTTTAAAAATAAAAAATCGCCGACCTAATCAGTTTTTACGCTTTTTAGTCGGCGAGCATCCTCCGTCGTGTCGTAGGTCTATCCTGCGGGTTGGCTCTTGTAGAAAGAGACGAGGATAGCGATGATCTGCATCGCTTCAGCCTCGCTGATTTGGCGCGTCTCGCCGGCCGAGAGCCGGCAGTCAGAGGCGAGGGTGCGTAGGGCATCGTTTCCATCGTTGCCGATGAAATTGGACCCTTCGACTACCCAGACGTTCCTGGTCGGGAGATAGAGCACTTCGATCAGCCGGCTGTCGGTGCAGCGGGTTTCGTCGCTACCGAGAAGAACCTCGATGTACGGCGGTTCCTCCCTGTCTTCTTTCGGCGGACGGCTGGAAACGAGACTCCAGCTCAGGTCGAAACCATTTCGTTTCGGAGCCTCGAAGCCTGCGATGAGGTCGTCGTAGTGGATGGGCTCCTTGCCACACACTCCACGCCTCGTAAAGACATCCTCGATCTTCAGGCACCTTTCGATCGTCCTCTCGAGCCTTCGAAGTCGGGAATTCATCCGTCTCCCTCCTTTTTCGCCTAAACAAGATTGTCTAGGCTGCATAATAATTTATCACTTAAAATAAAAATTGTCAATATATGAATTTATTAGGAAAATATTTTAAAACCTCGCTGCTTTTTATTTCTCTTACCCTGATTTTGTCTTTTTTCGCATATCTTTTTCCGCCCTTTAACAAAATCGCGTTTTTTATAATTTTAGGCCTGACATTTATTTTAGCTTTAGAAAAATTGGAATATGGACTTTATGTTTTACTCACGGAATTATTTATTGGTTCAAAGGGATATTTGTTTTATTTTGATGCTGGCGGAATTTCAATCTCGCTGCGCATAGCTTTATTTTTGGTCATAATGGCAGTTTGGATTTACAACAGAGTGCGGACCAGGAATTTTAAATTTAATTTAAATAAGTGGTACTGGATTTTATTTGCTTTTATAGGTTGGGGATTTATTTGGGGTTTGATTCGTGGTAATTCATTCCAAAATTTATTTTTTGATTTTAATGGCTGGTTATACTTTGGCTTAGTTTTTCCAATTATCGATGCTATAAAATCCCGCGAACAAATTGAAAATGTTTTACAAATTTTTACTGGCGCTATTACCGTTATTATCGTAAAAACTTTTCTTTTTCTTTATATTTTTTCTCACGGTTTTGAGGTCGCGGTTCTTCCGATTTATCGTTGGCTTCGGCAATTTTTAATCGGGGAAATAACTTTAATGCCGAGCGGCTTTTATCGAATATTTTTTCAATCTCAAATTTATTTATTAATTGGATTTTTTGTTTTTGCCTCATTTTTAATTTGGCAAAATAAAAAAGACAAAAAATATTGGTTCTTAATAATTGGATCGCTGACTTCGGTTTTGATAAGTTTTTCCAGAAGCTTTTGGGTTGGTCTCGCAGTTGGGATTTTAGCGCTTTTAGTAGTCCTGATTATTCAAAAATTTTCTTTGGGAAAAATTATAAAAATTTGTGCAGCTGGTTTTATTCTTCTGGCAATTTCTTTGGCAGCGATTTTTTTAACTACGCAATTTCCTTTTCCTGAACCACAAAGAATTTCCATTGCTTCAATTTTTGGCGATCGCTTAACCGATTTAGATGAAGCCGCTGTTCGAAGTCGCTGGGATCTTCTTCCGCCGCTTGGTCGAGAAATCATAAAACATCCAATTATCGGATCTGGTTTTGGTGCAACCGTTACATACAAAAGTAGCGATCCTCGCGCTGTACAATTTAACCCCGGTGGAATTTTTACGACTTATGCCTTTGAATGGGGATATTTAGATATTATGCTTAAAATCGGCTTAGCTGGACTCATTGTCTATCTTCTTTTAATTACTAAAATTTGCCGTTTTGGGTGGGGTTTGAGCCGGTTTGGGGAGTTTATACCTATTGGACTTGTCCTTGGCTTAGGGGCGCTTTTGGCGACTAATTTTTTTAGCCCTTATTTAAATCATCCTTTGGGTATTGGATATATCCTTTTATGTGGAACGATTTTAAATCAATTTAGAAAATAATTTTTCTGATAGTTTAGCTTGGGGGTTCTCTTACCCCCTTTTTTTATTAAGATTGACAAAAATAAAAAAATTTGATATATTTTATGGTACCCTGAACGGGGTCGGGAGGAGTGTTGGATGGCAGGGGAAGACCCAAAAAGAGGATTCATTACTTGCAAGACGTGCGATACCTGTGGCCAATCTTTCTACTACCTGGTCGGCCACAGCAGGGGAGACGACAATCTCTCCGCTATTTTCTTCTTGACACATAGCCTGGTCTGTCGAGAACATCATGGAACCGACGAAATCGTCAAGGAGGAAATCGAGGCGATACAAGAACGGCGCAGGGCGCTTCACGAAGCGTTTTGCGCGGGGAGGTATGACGGATGTCTCCGGAGTTTGTTCAACTGCTCGAAAAAGTCCTGATTATGCTGATTGTCCTCGAGGCAGTTTGCATTATCGGGACTCGTAAAGCCAGAATCTTTTCGTGGCTTGGTCGAAAGACCTTGCAACTGGGAAAATGGCTTTGGCGTAAGTTCTGGCGTTATCTTTTTCTCTTCCTTCGTTGGCTTTGGAAAAACACGAAGGAGTTCTTCGTGTGGATCTTTAGCCAGGAAGAAAATCGGTAATCGCGGGCGAGAACCGCGAGGTCCCCATCGTCTAGCGGTCAGGACACCGGCCCTTCAAGTCGGTAATATGGGTTCAAATCCCATTGGGGACGCCGGTGCGTAAGGTGCACACTCACCCGTAGCTGGTTCGGGCTCGCTCAGCCTTACGCATCGATCGCAAAGTGAGCGAGTTTCGCCTTCCCGGGTCTGCATCGAGTCTAGACCTGAAACAAACCAGCAAACTCGGCTGTCTCCGTCTGGTCCTCCCTGGGCGGAGATAGAGATTAATCCGCAAAAGACAGAAATGTCTGGCGCGGTTTTCCTTTTTGGCGGCGTCGACGAAAAAGTCTTCGCCGCCTCTTTTTATCTTGACAAAGATATTATTTGGTATAAAATATAAGCCGAACTTGCTGCATGGGGTAGCAAGGAGGGAACAAAGGAAGGAGAAAAAAGATGAGCGAGGTGATTCTTCTGATCCAAGGTGGGGGGAGGGAGGAAGCCCACTGTGGGCGTCTCGCGCGAATGTTGCGAGGAACGCTTGTCAATCGTTTCGGGCTGAGTTCCGAGGATGTCGCGATCGACGTCGACGAAAGTCCGGCCTCCGCGAACGGGAGAAGGCCGCTCAAGATCCGTGTCGATCTTTCGGACAGCCTTCTGGAAAAGCTTGCGCCTCTCCTCAACCCGGAAGTCGAAGGTTCGTCTCGGAGCGATGCCGGCCTTCGTCAGCTCGTCCAGGCAATGGGCGAGACGGCGAGACGCCTCGGTCCGGAGAACGGCTGGCCGCAGCGCGCAGTCGAGATCGTCGTCCCCCGGGTCAATTTCTCCTGGAACGGCGGTTAGCCTCAATTCGACCAAGGCCACCAACTTTTTGGCGGCGTCGACGAAAAAGTCTTCGCCGCCTCTTTTTATCTTGACAAATTTACGAAATAGTGTATAATAAATACATAATTCAATAAACCCCGTTTAGACGGGGTAAGTAGAAGAGTAGGATAATTTTAACGATAGATCCTTTAGATAATATCAAAAGGTCATAAGTTAAAATGACCGAGACTTCCAAGTAACTTATGGCCTTTAATAATCAAGGCTTCGGACCCAGACCTCAGCGCCAGATGTTCAATGTCGCTGACATGAACCTCAAGTGCGCCGAGTGCGGCACACCGATCACTGAGCTTCCTTTTAAGCCAGCTCCTGATCGAGATGTTTATTGCTTTGAATGCAACAAAAAGCGAAGAGCTAATTTTGCAAGATAAGAGATAAATAACAAAACCAGTCGTTAGTTCGGCTGGTTTTGTGTTATAAAAATTTTTAAGACAGAATTGATCCTAAAATGCTTGGATATCCGCGTAAAAATTCGCTGCCAGTTATTTTATTTTTTCCCTCAAGTTGTAGTTCATTGATTTCTAGCAGACCGCTCCTTGTATTAATGAGCATTTTTTTGTTAGAAGAAACCGATACTTGGCCGGGTTGAGTATTTAGGTTATCTCTAAAAATTTTAGCGCGTAAAATTTTTATTTTTTTATTTTCCCTGGACCACAAACACCAAGTTCCTGGCCAGCCTTCCAGCGCTCTAATCTGCCTATCGATTTCTTCGGCGGTGTTTTGCCAGTCAATTTTTCCATCTTCCCTGGTTAAAATTTTTGTGAAAGTTGCCCGCGATTCATCTTGCGGCGAAGGTTTAATTTCTCCGTTAAACCACCTAGGTAATATTTCCACCAATAATTTTCCTCCCAATTCTGATAATTTTTTTGACAACTCGGTATGTGCCAAAGTAAAAATTTTATCTTCTAAATTTGAAACCGCTACAATTGGCCCATGGTCAACTTGTTCATCCATCAAAATTATCGTAACTCCGGTTTTTTCGTCGCCCCTTAGAATTGTATATCGAATTGGAGAAGCTCCACGGTGACGAGGTAAAAGAGAAGGATGGATGTTTAAGGCACCAAATTTAGGAATATTCAAAATATTTTTAGGAATTATTTTTCCATAATCGGCAACAATTAATAGATCGGGTTTTAATTCTTTGATCATTTCTTCTGCCTCGGTATTTTTTAAACTCCTCGGTTCATAAATTTTAAAACCTAAGTTTTGCGCCTCAATTTTTACCGGAGAAGGGGAGAGAATCTGGTGGCGGCCGACAGGTTTGTCTAGCTGCGTGATTACAGCCATTGGTTTAAATTCGGAAGCAGCTATTTTTTTAAAAATGCCCGCAGCAAATTCTCCGCTGCCGGCAAATAAAATTTTATAATTCATAATTTTAAATTTTTGGCGCTTCTTCGATAATTTTTTTCGCTCGATCAACAAAAAGTACACCATTTAGGTGGTCAATTTCATGTTGAATAACACGGGCAGGAAGATCCTTAGCCTTAAATTTTATAACCTTGCCACTTTCGTCAAGTGCCTTAACTTTGATTATTTTTGATCTTTTTACAGGTCCCCATTTTCCGGGGACAGAGAGGCAACCTTCTTCAGCCGCTTCTTTTCTCCAGGAAAAATTAATAATCTCAGGATTAATCAAAGTTAATTTTTTATTTTGAACAGCGATTATAACTATTCTTACAGAAAATCCGACCTGCGGAGCAGCTAAACCAATTCCTCCGGCAGGGGAAACCGTTTCTTTCATGTCGGTAATTAATTTCTGGATAGTCTCACTTTTTATATCTTCTTGAGTTATTTCCTGCGCACGCTGTCGAAGAATTGGGTTTGGAATTGTGATAATGGGTAAAATCATAATGATCTATTATAATATATTTTCCGGGTCAATGTCAATAGTCCACGAATCCGGAACAATCTTTTTAATTATATCTTTGATTACCACGGTAAAATTTTCAGGAAATTTAATAATAATTTTAGAAAAATATTTATTCTTTTCTTTTTTAGGTTCGGGGTCAAAGAAAATATTTATTTTTTCTTTTAGATTATTTTCTAATGCCTTAAAGATTTTTAATCCTTCGTCGAGACAAATTTTTCTTTCCGTATTACCATAAACTAATTTAATTATTTTACCAAATGGTGGGTATTTTAGCATTTGTCGGTTATCTAATTCCTCAAGATAAAAAGAATCAGGTTCTTCTCTAACTATACTTTGGATAATAAAGTTATTTGGAAAAAAAGTTTGTATAAAAAGGGGATTCTTGATCTCCCGAGAAAAGTTAGCTATTTTTGTAAGCCAAGAAAACATTTTTTCTCCAGAGCGAAAATCTGGTCGATAAATTAATGTATCTGACGAAATAACCCCAACCATTCCCGTATTTTTAACTTTCGTTAAATAATGTTTAATGAAAAATTGAGTGCCGACAATAACGTCTGCCGCGGAAATTTGTAAATTAAAATTTTGCACCTCTGAATCTTTATCAATTCTTAAAATATTTACCCCTGAAAATATTTTTTTAATTTCTTTTTCTACGGTTTGTGTCCCTATACCAAGATATTTAATATTCGCCCCTCGGCATTTTGGACAAAGAAGTTGTACTGATTCTTCTTTGTCACAATTACAACAAACAAATTTTCCGGACAAACCACGCTCTCCCTCTCTATGAGAGAGAGGCGTATCGCAATTTTTACATCGGAAAACATGGTCGCAATCGCGGCAAACAATCGTATTACCTGCCCCTCGGCGATTTAAAAGCAAAATACTTTTTTGTTTTTTGGAGATAGTATCAGATATTTTTTTTCTTATTTCTTCGCTTATACAAGAAAAATTTTTATTTTTAATTTCATCATTCATGTCTATAAGAGTAATGGAAAGGGGGCTGGATTTTTGCGAATAAAGATAACTAAAGTTTGGGTTATTCTGTGATTTAAAATACATCTCTGGTCGTGGAGATTGACTTGCGAAAATAATTTTTGAACTATATATTTCTGCAAGTTTGAGGGCAGCATTTCGTGCATCATAGCGAGGATTTTGATCTGATTGTTTAAAATCGGAAGATTCCTCGGGATCAATAATAATTAATCCAAGATTCTTAAGGGGAGCAAAAAGAGCAGAGCGCGTTCCTATTACAATTTTCACCTCTCCTTTTTTTATTTTTTGCCATTCCTGCCAATATTCTGTTTTAGATAATTCACCATGGAGAAGCGCTATCTTTCCCGGAAATAAATTTGAAAAATAAGAAAAATATTCTAAAACATCGCTGACTTGTGGCAAAAGAACAAGAATACCGCGATCATTAAAAATTATTTTTTCGGCGCATTTCAAAAAAACAGCAATTTTATTTTTACTATTTTTATAATGAAAAAGAAAACTAGACTTCTTTGAAGAAATGTTTTTTTTAACAGCCTGCCTGATTTGTTCTAGCTCGGTTTTTGGGATACTGAGCGACGATGATTTTGGCCTAGAAATAATCTTAAAGTTGCCTGATCTTAAGGGGGGAGAGGGAACAAAGGTTTTTAAAATAAAAGCGGGAGAAGTAAGATAATAATCAGAAAACCATTCTAAAAATTCAATATTTTT
>JBMORR010000053.1:0-1680 GCA_049322595.1 Patescibacteria group bacterium
TTGAAGAAATGTTTTTTTTAACAGCCTGCCTGATTTGTTCTAGCTCGGTTTTTGGGATACTGAGCGACGATGATTTTGGCCTAGAAATAATCTTAAAGTTGCCTGATCTTAAGGGGGGAGAGGGAAAAAAGGTTTTTAAAATAAAAGCGGGAGAAGTAAGATAATAATCAGAAAACCATTCTAAAAATTCAATATTTTTCTTATCTAAATTTTCATCAAAATCAACTATTTTTATAAAGGATTTAATTTCTGTTTTTATTTTGGCTGGTTCATTTTTTATCGCGGTGATAATTCCGTTTATCTTCTCTTTGCGGAAAGGAATCCTTACAATTTGTCCAATTTTAATTTTCCCCAAAAAATTTTCTGGGACTTTATAATCGAAACGAAAAAGATTTTTTGGTAAGCGGGCCAGAGGAATAACTTCAACAAACATACATAATTAAGAATCGTATTTTATGGCATCAAATTTAAAAATAGTAATTTTCTCTTTAGATAAATTTATCCCGGCTTTACAACAAACCGCTTCCAGTTGCTCCTCCTTAGTATTTATCCCTTCGAGATTTGGTAAAAGTAATCCGGATTTTCCCACTTCTGATTTTACGAGAATGCCGTATCTTTCGGGGTCTAGCTCATTAAAATTTTTTATTTCCCGTGGTTCACTTAAAATATAGATAGAATAAGAAAGCTTTGGCAGCTCCTCTTTAGTAACCGTATTAAAGCGGTAATCTTCTGTCGCCGCGGAAATGGCATTTTGGATAATTTCTTCCGCAATATTTTGTGTTGTTGGAAGGTACGTCCCAATACATCCGCGCAAATCTTCGCCATTATAAATACTGACAAAAACCCCTGCCCGGGAATTCAGAAATTCTTTTGATAAATTTTGGGGCAGGGGAAGAGTTTTTCCTGTTTTAAAATAATTTTCAACCGCGTCTTTGGCCAATTTTGTATAGGCGTTCATTTTATTCAAGTTTAAAATTGGCGACAAGATATCCAACGCCGAAAGGCCCTTCGTATGATAAAATTTCTGGCGTATAATTTATTCTTTCAAGAAGTCCGAGGAGAATTAAAATCGAACGCAATCCGCATTCGCCAGCTTTTTCAACTAAATCAGGGTCTAGCTTTAAAATCCCGGCGGTATTTTTATTAGTAATTAATTCAACTAACTTATCATCAAATTCTTTGCCCCTTGGAGAATATCCCGCCGGCGCATCTTTAGTTAGATGATGGGAAAGATCTCCGGAGGCAATCACTGCGATTCTTTTACGCTCATTCAAAACTATTTCTTTTAAAATATCCCCAAAATTAAAATTAGTTTTAAAATCAAGTAGAGAATAACCCATCGGCAGAATAGAAACATTGGGAAGCCTCTTTGTCAAAAAATATAAAGGAATGACTGCGCCATGATCCAAGAACTCATCGCTAGTTAAGGAAAGGGGAACGTTTTTATCTTCCATTAATTCTTTAATGCGAAAAGCTAAAGCTGTATTTGTTTTAAATTTAACCTTTGTGGCGAAATCACCAAACTCTTCTAGGTTGCTCGTGTATTCGGGGTTTAGGTTAATTGAAAAAGCGTCAGGCAAGAGAGCGCCGTGCGGAGAAATAATAATTATAGTGTCTGGCCTCGAATCAAGAATAATTTTTTCCAATTTTTCCATCGCCTCGGCGGTTTTTTTAATTCTT
>JBMORR010000054.1:0-1592 GCA_049322595.1 Patescibacteria group bacterium
CCCCCCCCCCCCCCCCGCCGCCCGCCCCAAAAAAATATTTTTAATTTTAGCGGTTGTAATTTTGGTTATAATTCTTGGAGGTGGCGGATACATCGTTTGGAGACAATTTGCTGGATCATCCCAGGAACCGACAGTAATTGTGCCCGAGGTTTCTAATGTAAATTTACCGCCAGTCAATCTGCCAACCGAGACTGCGCCGATTGTCAACGAAGTTCCCGCTGAAGTTCCCCCGGCTGTTTTGGAAACAGCGCCGGCAATTACTCCGCCAGAAAGTTTGGATTTGGATGGGGATGGGTTGACTAGCGCGGAAGAAGCAGATCTTGGAACTGATTCGACAAAAGCGGATACAGACGATGATGGATTGAGCGACGGCGAAGAAGTTACGCTTTATTTTACCGATCCCCTAAATCCCGACACAGACGGCGATACTTATCTGGATGGCAGCGAAGTGGAAAATGGGTATAATCCCAAGGGAGAAGGAAGATTACTGGAACAGCCATAAAAATAGAAATTTTAAATTAAAAATCTAGCTATAAAAGATTTATGTCAAACGGAGAGCCTACTAAGCCTATCAATATTGCTGAAGAACCACCGGTAGAAATCAAAGCCATGCCCGAGCAGTTTTATTTTAAAAAAATGAAAGTGCCAAAAGAGGGTAGGGACGGCAGATCAAAAACAACCCTGATTATAATTATGGGAGGTATTGTTATTGCCCTGATGGCTGTGGCGGCATATCTTTTTACTCAAAGTTTGACTCCTAAGTCGGAAACTTCTACGCCATCGACTAACACCAATGTATCAGTGAATGCGCCAGTAAATGCGCCACCGGTTAATATGCCAGTTAATATTCCAGCTAATGTTCCGGTTAATGTTCCTCCCGCCCCCGTTTGCGGTAATGGAATTTGTGAGTCGGGAGAAAACACTATTACCTGTCTTGCCGATTGCCCCGCCCCATTACCCGAAGTAGAAGAACCCCTGCTTTCATCAGCTGATACTGATAAAGATGGTTTAACGGATGTGGAGGAAAATTTATTTAGCACCGAACCAACAAAATCAGATACTGACGGAGACGGCTATTCCGATGCTTTGGAAATTGTAAATTTATATAACCCAACAGGCCTTGCTCCACAAAAAATAGAAGAGACTGACTTAGTTAAAATTTATAATAACCAAGCATATAATTATTCCATTTTTTATCCATCTCTCTGGATTGCAAGAGCCCTGGATGAGACAAACAGAGAAGTGCTTTTTACTTCGACTACGGGTGAAATTTTTCAGGTAATTGTTGATGAAAATATAAATCGTTTACCTATTTTGGATTGGTATTTGCTTGAGTCCCCAGAAGCAAAAATTTCCGATATTATTGACATCACAACAAAAGATGGTCTTTTGGGGAAGAAGAGCCCCGATGGTTTCACAGCTTATTTTTCTGCGGGGGATAAGATTTACGCAATTAGTTATAGTATCGGTGGAAAAAAGGAAATCAATTATGACAGCACTTTTGAGATGATGATAAAAAGTTTTAGGTTGAGTTTATAAGGTTTTAAAGGTGCAAAAATGATAAAAATCGAAGTAAATCAATTTGTTGGGAA
>JBMORR010000055.1:0-1570 GCA_049322595.1 Patescibacteria group bacterium
TTTAACAAATATTACAAATATAGATCCGCTTTTATATAATTTGCTCTTCGAAAGATTTTTAAACCCAGAAAGAATCAGTATGCCTGATATCGATTTGGATTTTACTGATACTCGTCGTGACGAGGTTATTCGTTATGTGGAAGGAAAATATGGCCGCGATCATGTTGCCCAGATTATTACTTTCGGAACAATGGCGGCACGCGCGGCGATTCGCGACGTCGGACGCGTTTTGGATTTTCCCTACAGTTTTTGTGACCAAGTCGCAAAATTAATTCCAATGATGTTTACGCTTGATGAGGCTCTGAAAAACATTTTGGAGTTTAAGGAATTGTATGATAAAGATCAGGGAGCAAAAAAATTAATTGATACGGCGCGGAAATTAGAAGGAGTAGCTCGCCATGCCTCGACTCATGCTTGCGGCGTAGTAATTACGAAAAATCCGCTGGATGAGCATGCTCCTCTGCAATTTGCTTCGAGCGGAGACCAAACTGTTGTTTCTCAATATTCTCTGCATCCAATAGAGGACTTGGGTTTATTAAAGATGGACTTTCTGGGTTTGAAAAATTTAACGATTTTAGAAAATACAATAGGGATTATTGAAAAAATCCATGGACAAAAAATAAACATAGATAATATTCCGCTCCAAGATGAGAAAACCTTTACCCTTTTGCGAAAAGGGGATACGACGGGCGTTTTCCAGCTTGAATCTTCCGGGATGAAAAGATATTTGCGTGAATTAAAGCCAACGATTTTTGAAGACATCATTGCCATGGTCGCGCTTTACCGGCCAGGACCGATGGACTGGATTCCGAGCTTTATTGCCGGAAAAAATTCAAATAAAAAAATAAAATATCTCCATCCGAAGTTAGAGCCAATTCTTTCGACAACGCATGGCATTGCCGTTTACCAGGAACAGATTTTACAAATTGCTCGTGATCTTGCCGGATTTACTTTAGGTGAAGCGGATATTTTACGTAAGGCTGTCGGTAAAAAAATCGCAAAACTTTTGGCTGAGCAGAAAGAAAAGTTCATTAATGGTTGTATTAAAAATGGAATCAGTAAAGAGACGGCAGAGAATGTTTTTGCTTTTATTGAACCTTTTGCCGGTTACGGCTTTAATCGGTCGCATGCCGCTTGTTATGCTCGGATTGCGTATGAAACAGCATATTTTAAAGCAAATTATCCGGCAGAATTTATGGCTTCGCTTTTAACTTCTGACCAAGGAGACATTGAACGAATTGCGGTTTTGGTTGAGGAATGCAAGCAGATGAAGATAGAAGTTTTGCCCCCAGATATTAATGAAAGTTTTTCTACTTTTACGGTCATGGCAGCGTCTTTAGCCGAAGGTCGCCCGCGCATCCGTTTTGGACTTTTAGCTGTTAAAAACGTTGGGGAAAATATCGTTAAGACCGTAATTCATGAAAGAAAGGCAAGCGGCCCATATAAAAACTTGGAAGATTTTTTGACGAGAGTTCAAACAAAAGATTTAAATAAAAAATCTTTGGAGAGTTTAATAAAATGCGGGGCTATGGATCTTTTTGGTGAGAGAAACCAGATGCTCCAAAATCTA
>JBMORR010000056.1:0-1513 GCA_049322595.1 Patescibacteria group bacterium
TTGGTCTTGATGATGATTTTTCCTCAGACAGCCGTAGCCGCTCAAGTAGATAATACTAATATAAAAATAGAAATTAAAAGTAATGAAGAAAATATTAAAATTCCATATAAATATCCCGGTTATCAGCCGGTACAAGTGAAAACTGCGGAGGAAATAAAAACAGACTTAGCCTTGGCTAAGTGGAGAAAAAAGCAGGTTTCACTGTGGGCGAATTTACCGAAAGGCAAATTCACAATTAATGCTTCTGCTTATACGGCCGCTGCGGATGAGTGTGGGAAGTCTGATGGAATTACTTCTAGCGGACTCAAGGTTGCTGAAAATAGAACTTTAGCCTGCCCCCCAAATTTTCCATTTGGAACTAAAATCCAAATTGATGGAATGGGTGTGTATAGTTGCGAGGACCGCGGAGGAGCAATTAAGGGAAATCATATAGATATCTATATGAAGACGAAAACTCAGGCGTTTGCTTTCGGAAGAAGAAATTTAACTGCTCAGGTTATACAATAAAAACACAAGATTGTTTATATAGAAAAACCCCGATGTTATGTCGGGGTTTTTCGTTGACGCCAGGGAATCTTTTTGGTAGGATAGCTTACAGATGGTCCGATGGCGGAGTGGTTACGCAACGGTCTGCAAAACCGTGTACGCCGGTTCAATTCCGGCTCGGACCTCCCAAATAAATATGCCGCGGTGGTGAAATTGGTATACACAAGGGACTTAAAATCCCTCGGACTTATAATCCTTGCGAGTTCGAGTCTCGCCCGCGGCACGTGTTTTTTGTAGAGGATAAGTTATTTTTGAATTCTTCTCAAATTAAGGAGGAAGCGAGATGGCGAAGAAAAGAATGGTAATACTTGATTGCGGGCATGGGATGAATGTTTGGGATTTCGATGAGGGTATGGGCATGGTCACAGCCACAGCGCAATCGCAAAAAAAATCCCAGCGGCCGAAGCATTGTTGGGTTGGCGGGAAGAGAATTTCTTGTCGCGAAAACTGCGAGAAGTGTTCTCGCCGTTGATTTTTTTTAAAATCTGCAGTGAATTGACAGTGGACCTTCAAATGGGGTCCGCTGTTTTTATTTTCCTTAAAATGGTAGGAATCTTTTTGAAATCTTTTATGAGAGTTTGGCGCATGCTGCCATTGTATAAGGCGGCGGCGGGGTGATAGAGGGTGAAAAAATTTCTTTCGCCCAAGCCTTTGATTTTACAAGTAAATAATTTTCCGTGCGCCCGGGATATTTTTTCCCCAGGGATAAAACGCTCCATGGAGTGGCGGCCGAGAGTGACAATTATTTTCGGGTCGATTATTTTTATTTGTTGTTCAAGCCACGGCCAACATTTTTTTATTTCTTCCGGAAGCGGGTCGCGGTTTTGTGGCGGTCGGCATTTACAGACATTGGCGATATAAATATCCTCGCGCTTAAGTTTGATGATCGCGAGCATTTCATTGAGAAACTTTCCAGCGGCGCCGACAAAAGGATGTCCGGTTTCATCTTCTTTTTTTCCGGGCGCTT
>JBMORR010000057.1:0-1510 GCA_049322595.1 Patescibacteria group bacterium
TTGCCGCTAATAATTTTTACTTTATCCAGTTTTTTTATTTTCATATTTTTATAAAACCTCGGGGGCTAAAGAAACAATTTTTGCAAAACCTTTAGCACGGAGCTCTCTCGCAACCGGACCAAAAATTCTTGTACCTTTTGGCTCTTTGCTCTTTTTATCAATAATCACTGCTGCGTTGTCATCAAATCTAACGTAAGTTCCGTCTGGTCGACGTGTTTCCTTTCTGGTCCTGACAATAACCGCATGAACCACATCGCTCTTCTTTACCATCCCGCGCGGCACCGCCTCTTTTATAACGCAAGTAATGACATCCGAGAGTCGTGCATATCTTTTTTTATAACCGCCCAAAACTTTAATACACTGAAGTTTTTTGGCTCCAGTATTGTCTGCGACGGTTAACATTGTGCGGTGCTGAATCATATATAATAAATTAAACTTTTAGCTATTTAACAATTCTCCACCTCTTTTCTTTAGAAAGAGGCCTGCATTCTTCAAAATTAACCTTATCTCCGATCTTGCATTCATTTTTTCCATCATGAACTTTGTATCTATGACTTCTCTTATAGCGTTTACCATATTTGGGGTGGACCTTAATTTCCTGAACTTCAACTACGGCGGTTTTATCCATTCTGTGGGAAACCACTATTCCCTGAAATTTTCTTTTTATTTTCTTTTCTTCTGACATAAACAAATAAATTAGTTATTTGAAACAACAACTGGCTCTTCTTTAACCGCGTTGCCTGTTTTCTGTATTTTTTTCTGGTTTTGTATGGTCAAAATATGAGCAATCAATTGTTTTTGAACTCTAATTTCTCGAACATTTTTATATTGCCGGCCAGCTACTTTAAACTTAAGAGTCTGCAAATCTTCCTTGGCCTGCAGAAGCATTGCTCCGAGCTCTTTGTCGCTTTTATTTTTTAATTCTTTGAATTTTATCATAAAAATCTTGATTCTATTTTGAAACAAAAGTAGTTTTCATGGGTAATTTATGTGAAGCCAGTCTCATAACTTCTTTCGCTGCTTCGGGAGTGATTCCGTCCATTTCAAAGAGTACCATGCCCGGTTTTACCGGAACAACATAATGATCAACTGAACCTTTGCCGCCACCCATGGGAATTTCATTACCTTTTGTAGTAACTGGTTTATCGGGAAATACTCTGATCCAAATTTTTCCGCCCTTCCTCAGGGCCCTAATCAAAGTACGTCTAACTGCCTCAATCTGTCTTGCCGTTATCCAGGCATATCCCATTGATTTTAGACCAAATTTTCCAAAATTAACCTCAGTCTTGCGGCTGGCAACACCTTTTGATCTCCTTCTCCCCTTGAAAGATTTTCTATGTTTTACTTTTTTGGGTGTCAACATATTTTTTACTTAAACACTTCTCCTTTATAAATCCAAACCTTGAGGCCGACGGCGCCATAAATAGTGAAGGCCGCTCCGCTTGCGTAATCAATATCAGCTCGCAAAGTATGTAATGGAATTTTTCCCCAAGATAAGGTTTCTTCTCTC
>JBMORR010000058.1:0-11739 GCA_049322595.1 Patescibacteria group bacterium
TTTTGTATAAGTTTTGCCGTCACGATCGCCGGCTTCTTTGACTTCAAACAAACCGATTCGGCCGTCGGCTAACTTTACGAGATAGTCTGGATAGAACGTGTAGATTCCACCAGCATACTCGTATTTAATGCCAAAATAGTCATGCTTGTTTTCTCCATTCTTCCACCACCAATCGATTTTGGATGAATTATCGTTTAAGAATGACTCAAACAAACGCTCAGGTTTGGAACGATCAACGTTTAGATAGCACGGCTCGTAAGCACACTTCTTTATTTTTACAATCTCGTCAGTGTATTCGTTATAAAATTGCTCGGGCTGGAGCTCAAATGGGTAGTATTGCTCGCTTTCCTCAATGCGTTCCCGGACTTCTTTCTCTTTGACCACTTTATACCGACCAATGGCTGTCGCTAAGACATGCTCAAAATAGCCTCGATTCTTGTCGTGTAGGAAAACCTTTTGCGCCAAAAGCATGTTTTCTTCGCCCCAGCTTTTTGAGTCGAGCATATTTTGAAACCAAAGATAAATGCCGGCTTTAACGGACGGTACCGAACGTTTTATATTCTTAAAAGGTCCGAGGTTGTTTTTGATAGTCTGCTCGAAAAAGACCATAAGCTCATCAGCTGCGACTTGAAGCTTGGCAAACCCTTCAACCCCAAGCTTTCCCTCGAGCTCATCAAAGCTTTTTGCGTCAATATGAGTATCGGCGATAAGTTCTTGCTGATACTTTCTGATGTTTAGATCGATACCTTTAGCTTCAACCTTTTTGGAATTTTCAGCCGGTTTGCCGGAGGCCGGTATACCGAAATATTGATTCGCAGTTTCTTCGAATACGTCATGGAAACTCGACGTAACATCGCCATAATCAGCGCGAGCTTTATAATACGACTCGAGCTTGATTGGTTTATAATCTTTGATCCGGCCAGCACGTAAATGCTTGATGATATTGGGATTGTATTCTTCTTTCTTTACCTCAATCGATTTGAGATTAGTGTAAATATAACCACGATTTAAAATTTCATTGCCGTAGTGATGCTGTTCCGGCATACGTAAAATACGACCGACGGTCTGAATTTCAAAAACGATATTGTGGGTTTCCCGGAACTTAACCAATATATGCGCACGTGGGCAATCCCAGCCGGTATCAATTGCTTGCTTGAAAATAAGAAACTCAATCTCATTGTCCGGTTCGGCGATCCAGTCTATTAGCTCTGACTTCTGCTCGGCCAGCCAAATCGCAAGCTTGCCGTTTCCGTGTCCGTCTTTACGCTCGACAATATTTTTGCTGGCGAGAAATCTTTTTACTGCTTCGATCTTTTGATCACCAGCTTCCGCAGTAGGGATTTGGATCAAAACAAGCGGATTTATGATTGATCCTTCTTTTTCAAATGCCTTTTTAAGCTCTAAGCGCTTGCGATAAGTGGCCTCGAGTACGGCTGATTGGGAGTCTTCTTCGGAAGCCGCGATTTTTTCGATGTCTTCGTTGATGATGATCTCCTTTTTGATCATGCCCTCATCGATAACGTCTTTGGGCTCAACAATGACATAACCGGCACCGCCTCGAGCAAGTTCTTGGGTAAAACCAAGTTCCTGCTGTGGTCGACGGGGAGTTGCAGACATCTCAATCACGATATCGGCACCGATCAGGTCCCGAAGTTCATTGGCACGAGCCGTATCAGCACTGACATGGCTCTCGTCGATTATGAGAATAATTTTGCGTTGCTCTCTGGTCTTTTCAAGTACATCCCGAAAATTAAGCTTTTCGCCGTCTTTCATGACGGTGTTTTTCCAATCACCGGATGCACGTTCTTTATTTCGCAATTTTTCCCAGTTAGCAACGACAACTTCGTTCTGCACGATTCTCTCGCGACCACCACTAAATGCATCCTCAACTAGGGTAACTCTGGGAAAGCCAGCAAAGACCTTTTCCAAAGAATGCTTGCTCTGCAAGTGAAGATCTCCTTTGCCAATGCTCATCCAGACAAAACAAAAATCTTCTTTCGGCAGTTCTTTTATAAGCCCCTCGATATACTTGGCCGTCATGATCGTCTTGCCGGAACCAGTCGGGGCCTGAAAAACGCAAACTTCACCCGGGCCGTCGTAGCCCAACAGTTTGACTGTTGTTTCTATAAGCCGATTAACGGCTTTTTCTTGATATGGTTTAAGTTCAATATTCATAAATTTGTTTATAGACATCTAATATTTTTTGCGGAATTGGCTCTAGCCTTACGTCGTGCCAGTTGGAAAATTCCGTCTTTGAAAGACCGGTGATATCGAGAGTAAAGCAATACAAAATTTTCTCCCCATCTATTTTCTCAAGTTCTTTTTTAAGAGTTGGCAATGACTTACGATCTAAGGAATAGTAAACAGCCAGTGTCTTATCTCCTTGCTGGAAAATACGATAGTGATTCGTCGTTTTTATTTCACTGAATACGCTCTCACGCAAACAAAGCATTTCGGTGCATTCGTGCGTTATCCGAGCTTTAAAATCATCGCCATTAGCGTTCCTTTTTATAAATTTAGTTTTGAAGTATTTGAGGAAACTACCAAAACCTTTATTACCATTCCATCCCTTGATGACATTTTTTATACGTGGATAACAAACATCCTCGCATATATTATTCTCGTTATTTGTGCAGATAATAAAACTTCGATTACCACCATCCTCACTATTAAGATCAAGCACTGCGTGGGCAGTTGATCCCGAACCGGCAAAAAAATCTAGTACAATAGCATTCTTATCTTTGTGGTAGTTTATGAATTGCTTCAACATTTTTACTGGTTTTTTGCCGGCATTAAATCCGACACCACCCTCGTGTCTTATATTTCCAAAATCAGCACTAAAGTCATAGTAATTTATGATAGGTCGATAAATATCGAGACTACCACTTTCTAATGCTTCTCGTTTTTCAGTAGGGATTTTAGTAAACATTTTTCCTCTTGAGGAAGACTCTCTTTGAGGATTGATCATGTATCTAAATCCAAGACCATCTTCGCCAAGACCGTAAATTTTATACAACGTAGACAATCCATCAGTCTGCACGCGTTTTTCAACAATTTTCTGGTAGGTAGTACCGTGACCAGTTCCAGAATAAATTGATCCGGACAGCCAAGTTTCCTTAAAGAGATCAATGTCACCTTTCTCTTTTTTTGTTATAGAGTAGGAACCAGCAAAAAATATATCAACTTTTTTGCCATTAATCTCCAAACTTTTATCTGGCTTTCTTAATTCTTTTATTTCCAGATTAAATTTTTCGAGATCGTATTCTTCGGTCGGTTTATTCGCTTCGAAAAGATATTTATTTTTTGCATAAACTAAAGCGTATTCTACGAGTTCTTGAAAATCTTTCCTCTCGTTAAGATTCTTACCACCATATCTAACCTGAATATGTTGTGTCGAAAGCCGATTGCTTTCGCCAAAAATCTCATCACACAAAAGCCTCAATTGAGCCGACTCATTATCATCGATAGAGATAAAAATAACGCCGTCATCTTTTAAGAGAGTATTAGCCAGCTTCAATCGTTTGCTCATAAAAGAAAGCCATTTGCTGTGCCTATACGCATCATCTTCATTTACCCATTTGTCATTGTATTTAAAATCTTCTTTACCGGTGTTATATGGCGGATCAATGTAAATCACGCCAATCTTTCCTTGATGCGTAAAATTCAAAACCGAGAGAGCGTGATAGTTATCTCCCTCGATTAAAATATTGACCGGCTTGGACGGGTCCTTATCGGTAATTTCCTTAGAACTGATTTCTTTTAATACTGGCAAAGCATTCTCGGCATCTTTTTCAAATTGTTCTTTAACCTTTTCCTCATCCCAAATAAGCCCGTATTTTTTTCGAGACTCTAGCTTTTCAACGATCTTAACTAACTCATCTTTACCAAGTTGGGAGTAATCTTTTTCGTTTTTATTATTTCCGTTTGCCATATTATTTTTTCTTTTTAGATTTAACATTGCTCGTCTCTTCAAGAAAAGTATTTAAATCGGATTGTTTGATCCTCCAAACGCCAAGCTTTGACGCTTTAAGCCGGCCGGCCTCAATGTAGCGAGTCACGGTGCGCGTATGCACTCTTAAAATTTTAGCTACTTCTTCAATGGTAAAAAGTTTTTCGATTTCGTTCATAAAATTATGTTAGCCTTTAATACCATTTTACCTCTTATGATTTTCATTGTCAAAATCGCCCTATTTTGTCATAATGGGAGTATGCAGACCAAATACACCAAAATGGAAATATTCGAAAGGCCGAAGTTGGTTAATCGGCCGACGTGTAAAACCTTCAAGCTTGAGGGTGGGTGTTGGGATTGCGGCCATACGAAATTCCGTTATTATAATTCCGTATTCGGCAAAAAGTATTACCAGTGCGAAAAGTGCCGGGCGATCAATCATTAGGTTTTACTATATCAGCCGGTTAATATAGTAAAAGGCTTTACTATCTCAGTTGAGTGATATAGTAAAGTTTAGTGAATGAGGGGTATAAAATAGGTCTAATTCACTAAAGTTTGGCGTTTCGGCAATAAGACAAAAGTGTATTATTATTGAAAAGTGAACTGGAAGTTAGCTTAAAGCTAATTTCCAATTAAAAAAACGATGCTGATTCTTGTAAACTTCTTGTCAGCTTTTGTCAGAAAAGTTTTCCACAGACGGACCTGTTGACGGTCCGCGTTCCGGACCAGTATTATTAAAGATGTCAGATAGGAGTTTGCCTGACGGCGTTCCGATCAATCGGAACTAAACGAGACGGGGCTACGACTTCTGTTATCAAGCAGCGATTGCTATTTTTGCTTGATGACTAGAAGTGGTAGCCCTTTTTGTTTTTTAAGCAAAAAGTAATTTCCCTCTGAGGCTAAGGCGCCTCGATGTGATCCGAAAAGGTATTTGAATTGATAGATAAAGGCTAGTCCCCGGCGGGGCCAGCCTTTTATGTTGCCCCAAGAAGCAATCCAAGAATTTAAGGAATTATACGAAAAACGCTACGGCGTGAAGCTTTCCGACGAGGAAGCGTCTTTGCGCGCCAATAATCTTTTCAAACTCTACAAAATCACCTACATGGGTGAGCCGTCAATTGACGACTTCAAAGATAAAGTAGTGACTAGCCATGACCTACAACAAAACCACAATTAGCGAAATCCAATTCTATCCGGTCAAACCCCAGGACGGCCTCCTCGGGTTCGTTTCGTTTGTCTTGGATGGAAAGTTCTGGATGGGATCGGTAGCAGTGTTCACCCGGCCTAATGGCGGCTACCGGCTGGTCTATCCGACCCGCAAAGTAGCCAACCAAAATATCAATATCTTCCACCCAATTACGCACGAAGCCGGCCAACAGATCGAAGTGGCCGTTAATGAAAAAGTATCTGAAATATTTAATGAAAACTATGAACCAGAACAACCAACCCAAAACACATGGTAAAAGCTTAAATTTCTTTCCGGCGCCGCATCAGGTTTTTGACGATAAAAGGTTCAAAGATTCATTAAGTCATACCGAGAGAGACTTTTTCATGACGCTTTGCCATTTATCGAATAGGGTCGGCAAAGCAGATGGCTGGTTCGGTCACTGCGATAGAACATTCACGGATCGCAAAGGAAAACAATGGGGTTTTGAAAATTATGGCTTCAGCAGATCGACTTGCAGACGCGTGAGGAAAAAACTAACCGATCTGGGTCTCATTGAAACGAAATCAAGCACGGCCGAACGCGGACACTGGGCCGGAACGATGTATCGCATCAATCCTCAGCTGCTGAAAAATACGGGGGTTCACAATGAAGCACGGCCAGGCACCATAGAGAACCTTGGCCCGGGACCACCATGAAGCACTAAGCAATAAGGAGTGATTAATAAAAAATAATTAATAAAGCTTAAATAAAGCAAGCAAGCTTACAAAATATGAATCAACAACTAACAACTTCAAAGATGCCGACAGAAACCGAACAGCAATACACGGCCTGGCTTTTATATTGCGAAGCCGGCAGTCTTCAGAAGACATTAAACCTCTGGGACAAGGTTGGGCAAAGTGTGGGTGAAATGGGGGTGGAATTTGCCGGACGCCTTGGTAAAAAACCAAGCGACACAACGCTCGAAAGATGGTCAAAAAAGTACCACTGGGTTGAAAGACGGGAGTTTAAACTAAAAGAAGACCTTGAGATTTTATTAGAAAAAACCAGAAAAATAATCAGATATAAAAAACATAGAATTGCCGAAACATTCGAAAGAATTATCAACAAACGAATCAAACAATTAAAAGACGGCGAAATGGTAACCACCCTTGATCTTAAGCAAGCTTGGGAGATGCTTCAGGTCGAAATCGGCAAACCGACAAGTAGAGCCGAACTGAAGTCAGAGCCGGAACAAAGACCGCTGACGCCGGAAGAAAAAGAACACGGAAAAAAACTTCACGAAGCTGTGAAGTGGTACTTGAAGCAACAACGCAAAAATTCTTGACTTACTGAAACCTTGAGCCCATGTTGTGTGTTGAAAGGTCGAAATAAACATAATTAACGAATTAATGAACTAAACTATGACTACAAAAGCCAAAATTACAGACTTAATCGCCAGCGTAGCGGTCTTTGGAACGGACTACGAGACTTACTGCCTTTCAACGCATAAAACACCGCGTGGGGCCAATTTGTCAACCATAGATTTATTCCAAAAACTCATATGACACAAGAAGCATTACCGAGAATCAAATACTTTCTCTACGCCAGAAAGTCATCGGAGCAGGAGGATCGACAAGTGCTTTCGATCGGCTCGCAGGAAAGTGAATTAAAATCGCTTGCCCAAAAAGAACATTTGGATATGGCTGAAGTACTTGAAGAATCTTATTCGGCCAAAGCGCCAGGCCGGGAGATTTTCAATGCTGTAATAAAAAGGATTGAGAACGGTGAAGCCAATGGCATTCTCGCCTGGCATCCGAACAGGCTATCAAGAAATTCCGTAGACACCGGCTATCTGATTTATTTGATGGACCAAAACAAGCTTCTTGAAATCCGCACACCGGGCCAGACTTTCAAAAATACTCCCAACGACAAATTTCTTCTTAACCTTTTATGCAGCCAGGCTAAGTTGGAAAATGACAACAAAGGAGTTGACGTAAAGCGCGGACTGCGTCGCAAAGCGGAGCTGGGCTGGCATCCTGGACCGGCACCGATCGGTTACCTCAACACCCCGAATAAAGAAAAGGGGTTCAGAACTATTCGCAAAGACCCGAAAATATTTCCGATAATCCGCAAGATGTTCGATCTGATATTAAGCGGGAGTTATACCGCGCCAAGAGTTCACGAAATCGCGGTCAATCAATGGGGCCTAAAGAAACTCGCCCGAAGCGGATTCTACCGCACGCTTTATAATCCCTTTTATTATGGCTGGTTCGAATGGCCCAGGGGAAGCGGAAATTGGCATAAAGGTAAACATGAACCGATGATTACGCGCGATGAATTCGACCGCGTCCAGAAACTTCTCCACCCGGGTAACAAACCAAAGCCCGAAGAACACGTCTTCGCTTTCACCGGCATGATCCGCTGTGCCGAATGCGGTTGCATGATTACGGCTGAAAATAAAGTTAAGAGAAATAAGCAGGGCGGCGAACATCACTACACTTATTATCGCTGTACCAAGCGCCGGGGTCCTTGCAGCCAAAAATACATCGAAGTAAAAGAACTGGAAAAACAGATCGCCAAAACTCTGGCGGACATAAAAGTCCCGCCGGAATTCCACGACTGGGCCATGCTGTGGCTGAAAAATGAAAACTCCAGGGAGTCAACGGACCGGAATACTATCCTGAATAATCTACAAAAGAATTACGAAACGTGCGTCAGAAAACTGGATGCGATTATAGACATGCGCGCTTCGGGAGAAATTACCGAAGACGAATTTACCAAAAAGAAAACGGAGGTCAGCAAAGAAAAAATCAGACTGCATGAACTTTTAAACGATACCGACAACCGCATAGACAGCTGGCTTGAAGTGGCACACCGCGTCATCAGATTCTCCGAAGATGCCAAAGAAGCATTCAAAAACAAAGGATTGCAGGCCAAAAAGCTGATCCTGTCCGCGCTCGGTTCGAACCTCCTGTTAAAAGGCAAAATACTCGAAATTGACGTACAAAATGCACTTCTGCCCATGCAATTCGTCTCACGCCCGGAGAAAACAAAAACCGGCGCGTTCGAACCGGTCAAAATAGGCCTAAATAAAGAGAAAAGCGGAGCTTTTGGCTCCGCAAATCCCACATGGCTCCGGGGGTGGGATTCGAACCCACGACCAATCGGTTAACAGCCGAACGCTCTGCCACTGAGCTACCCCGGAATATTATAAATTTTTTCTAACTTACCATTACAAAAAACAAAAGTCAAGACTAATCAATTTAGTAATCCTTTAATTTTTCAATACCCTTAAATCCTTGTACTTTTTCTAAGGCTTTGGCCTCAATCTGGCGGATACGTTCACGCGTCACACCAAACTCTTCGCCAACCTCCTCTAAAGTATGTGAAACGCCGTCGGAAAGCCCAAAACGCATTTCCAAAATTTTCTGTTCGCGGGGCAAAAGATCTTTGATAGCATCTTTTACATATTCCCGTAAGAGCTGTAGGGCCGCGGCGCGATCAGGAGAAACATTTTTAAAATCTTCTATAAAATCTTCCAAAACGCTATCTTCATCTTCATCGCCAACAGAGGTATCAAGAGAAACAGTATCCTGGGAGATTTGAATTAAATTTCTAATTTTCTCTACATCCTCGCCCATTTCCGAAGCAATTTCTTCCGGCAATGGTTCGCGCCCTAAATCCTGGATTAATTGCCGCGCAACCTGCTGGTAACGGTTAATTGTTTCAACCATATGCACCGGGATTCTGATCGTGCGCGACTGGTCTGCGAGAGCACGCGTTACGGCCTGGCGAATCCACCAGGTAGCGTAAGTTGAAAATTTGTAACCCTTGCTTGGATCAAATTTTTCCACGGCGCGCATCAAACCAATATTCCCCTCTTGAATTAAGTCAGCCAAAGATAAATTTTTTCCCACAAACTTTTTAGCGATAGAAACAACAAGGCGTAAATTCGCAACCATGAGCCTCTGAGCCGCCTCTTGGTCTCCCTGGTCCTTGCGACGAGCCAAAGCCATTTCTTCTTCTGTTGTTAAAAGCGGAACCTTACCTATTTCGCGAAGATACATCTGTATTGAATCTGCAGAAATATCACCCAAATCCAGTCTCTTCTTTTCTTTACTAACTCCGATATCGGCCAAAAGCTTTTTTCTTTCTTCTATGCGCCCCAAAATATCACTTTTTACTTCGACCACGGAAACTCCCGCTTCGTCTACCCTATCTAAAAATTCCTCATACTTCTTTATATAGTTTTCCAAATCAGGAAAAGTAAAAAGAATTTCTGAGTCAGTTAAAAAACCCCTCATGCGACCCTTGTCCAAGAGAGCTTTTATTGATTCCTCGGGTGGAGGAAGAATTTTTGGCGCAATTGCCCGGGAACCCCTTTTTACCCTTGCTACCCTTGCCTTCTTTTTCGGTTTTATCCGAGAAACCTTCGTAACTTTTTTCTTCCCAATTTTCTTCTTAATTTTTGGTTTTTTCGCGGCAGCTTTTTTCTTCGGTTGACTCGGGCGACGCGCTTTTTTAGTTTTCATTTATTTTAAAAAAATAAATTTTAATCAAATCTTTAGTCAAAAAAAGACAAATCAAAAAACCTCCCCCTCCCCGATATCATCTCCTTAAATATTTATCAATTTATTAAATTCTTCAGCTAGATCTTTTATTCTTCCAATCTCTTTATTTTCTTCCGCCTTTTTCATTTCGGTCTGCAAGCGCTTCCGTTCCTTTAAAATATAGTCTTCGCGCAAAGATTTGGCTGCCCTCAAAATTTCATTCCCTATCTCTTCTTCGCTGAATTCAGAAAAATCCTTTTCCGCCAAAAGAAACAAGCCCTCAATATATTTTTTTTCATTGGGATCATCGGAAACAGCCTGCAAAACACTTTCTAAATCATCTTTATCCACAGGGTTATTATAGTGCAAAATTAAGTTTTTGTAAATTTCCGCTGACAACTTATCTGGAAACATAAATGGTTCAAGATAAGGAATGGCCAGGGATAATTGGTCCGGATATTTAAAAATAAGGGCAAAAAATCTTTCGGCAAGTAACGAAAGACGACGATTTTCTGCTGACATAACAGTAATAGATTTTTCTCCAGGTGTCACCGAGGCTGTCTGCTTTATTTTTGTTCTTTCGCGAGACAAATCTTCTCTTAAAACCCGCTCGTCTGCGCCCAAAATATTAACTAATTTTTTAATATAAACATCTTGCTCAACCTTATTCGGAATCTTAAAAATTTGAGCCAACAAAGTTTTTGCCGCTTTCTTTTTATCATCCACTTTTCGAAGATCAAGCCCGTCCAAAGTTTTTTTAATATAATAATCCATGAAAGCCATGGAGTTCGCGATGGCATCACGCCAAAGATTTGGATCTTTTTTAATGTAGTCATCCGGATCTTTTCCAACTTCGGGCGAAAGCATTATCACTTTGATATTTATTCCTTCTTTTAGGGCAACATCAATTCCGCGCATCGCCGCAGTATTCCCGGCCAAGTCGGCATCAAAAGAAATTGCGAGATTCGGCGAAAATCTTTTGAGCATACTAACTTGATCAACCGTCATCGCTGTACCCGAGGAAGCCACAACATTTTGAATTCCCGCCTGATGCGAAGCAATCACGTCCATGTTTCCCTCAACCATTACTGTCAAATTTTCTTTTTTAATTTCCTGCTTAGCAGAGTCCAAACCGTAAATCACCCGGCTTTTATCATAAACCAAAGTCTGTGGCGTGTTTATATATTTTCCTCCGGCATTTTCTTTTTTCTCCTCCTCGGGCATCAGGCGTGCCGTAAAGCCGACAATATGTCCATGAATATCGCGAATCGGAAAAATGATTCTTGCCCTGAAACGATCATAATATCCCGAGCCACGTTCTTTCTTTACTGAAAGTCCGGCCAAGAAAATATCTTTTTCAGAAAATCCTTTTCCCGCCAAAAATTTTATTACGCTATCCCAGGAATTAGGCGCGTAGCCAAGAAAAAATCTCTCCACCGTTTCTTCTGTCAGCCGACGTTTTTCAAAAAGATATTTTCTCGCGCTCTCTGCCTCAGAAATCTTCAACAAATTATAGTGATAAAATCTTGCCGCCGCTTCCAGGATATCGAGCAACCGCGTTTTTTGATTACTCAAACTTTTATCTTCATAACGGAGCGTCACCCCAGCGCGTTTGGCTAAAATTTTCAACGCTTCGGGAAATTCTATGTTTTCAATTTTTTGGACAAAACTGATTACATCGCCGCCCTCGCCGCAACCGAAACAATGCCAGATTTGTTTATCTTTTGAAACCATAAAAGAGGGCGTCTTCTCATTATGAAACGGACAAAGACCCTTCCAATTTCCGCCGGCTTGTTTCATGTTCGGCACATATTCGCCGATAACTTCAACAATGTCCAGCCGGTTTTTAATTTCTTCAACCTGCGAATCGGGCATAAAATAAATCGCTCTTAAGCAAAATTTATGCTACAATTACAAAAGCATTTTGCTTTAATATTGTAGTTTAAAATCGATTTTTAGTAAAGATATGCCAACCAAAAAAATTACCGAGTTAAAAAACCTGGTGAACGAGTCAAAAATCGCCTATTTTACGATGGAAATCGGGCTTCGCGAAGAAATCCCGACTTACAGCGGCGGTCTTGGAATTTTGGCCG
>JBMORR010000059.1:0-1497 GCA_049322595.1 Patescibacteria group bacterium
AATTCGTTATTGTAATTTTTTAAATTTTGGCGGGCGCGAAATTTGGAAGATAGGACGGCAAAAATTGCTTCTTTTGTTGAAGTCTTGCCCATACTGCCAGTAATACCAATAATATCGGGTTTATATTTTTTTAAAACTCGTCGGGCCAAAACGTATAAAATTTTTTGAACTATTTTTTTCATAATTAATTTAATAAATAAACATCAATTAGCTCCTCGGCTAAAAAAACTTAAACATTTCTTCCTTGCCCTACGTCGCTAATAATTCAAAATTATCTGCTCGGCGGAACTTTCAGATAGTTTAGCATAAATTTAGCAATTTCGCCAAATAACGGCGCAGCTGTTGCTTCTGCCCAGATCGTTGACCTCGGATGATCTATCTTTGTCAACATTACAAATTTCGGATCTTCAACGGGCGCGAAACCGACAAATGAGCCGATAGTCACGTCTTTTTCATATCCGCTTCCATCTTTCTTGGCAACCTGCGCCGTCCCTGTTTTCCCCGCAACATAATATCCCTGAACGCCGGCTTTTTTTCCGTGCCCATTTTCTATTACAGAAACAAGCATCCCTCCCAAAAGCGTCGATGTCCTCCCGGAAATTGCTTGGTGAATAACCTTTGGTTCAGTCTTTATTACCTCACCATCACTTTTAATAATCCTGTCAACAATGTATGGTTTGACTAATTTTCCACCATTTGCGATTGCGGAAAAGGCAGCCACAATTTGAATCGGCGTGACGGAAATACCCTGACCAAAAGATCCTGTCGCGCTCCAAATTTTTCCTCTTTTACTCAAAGAGTTAATGTTACCGGCATTTTCAAAATCCAACTCAACCCCAGTCTTTTCCCCAAACCCAAAATCTTCAACATATTTTTTAAAAATTTCCGGACCGATTTGTGAAACGGCAAAAACCGAACCGGTATTTAATGAATTTTCTAAAACTTGTGTCATTGTCTGTGTGCCATAAGCCTTCAAATCAGAATTTTTTATTGTGCGATCATCAACTTTTATTTCTCCTTCGTCAACATAAGTTGTTGTCGGCGCAATCTTGCCTGTGTCCAGCGCCGCGGCAATTGTTATAGCTTTAAAAATTGAGCCCGGTTCATATTGGTAAAAAATAGTGGGGTTGTTAAAAATATTTATGTCTTCCACCTTGGCATATTCGTTAGGATTAAAATTCGGATAAGAACACATCGCCAAAATTGCTCCGGTTTTTGGATCCATAATGACCACCGTTCCACCGTCGGCATCATGGCGCTTTACGGCTTCTTCCAATTTTCCACAAGCAAAATATTCGATGTTTCTGTCGATAGTAATGACAATGTCCGCGCCGTCCTCGGCCTTTTGCCATTCTCGTCCGGAAATAGGGATCCAGCGGCCGGCCACGTCTTTTTCTGAAGAGAGAAAACCCTGGACTCCACCGAGTTCTTCTTCAAAATATCCTTCAAGTCCGTACTGCCCGATTTTTTTATCATCTTTTACTCCAACAAATCCAA
>JBMORR010000060.1:0-11644 GCA_049322595.1 Patescibacteria group bacterium
TTTTATATCTTTAATATAATCAACTATTTTTCCGCCAACCCTCTTCTTGTCGATCTTTAAATATAATTTCATCATATCACCACAAAGGGGATTTCCTGATTCTCCAACGACCGTGGGGTTTTTTATTACTCCCTGGTTGTGCGGTTTTTTAAAATGTTTAATTACTTCTTTGGAATATATAATTTGGCTCATATGATTTAATGTATTCTACTTTTCTAAAATCACTTTTAATTTTTGATGATATCCGTCTATTATTTCCCGGGATCCTTTACCAAAAATTTGGTGATATCTTTTTAGATTTTCTCTTATTTCACCCGCTATCTCCTTTCTCCTTTCTTCTGTCGGGTTTCTGCTTTCCAGTTCTTCCAGTAAACCCTCAACTTTTCTTGTAATCTCTACATCTGCCCTAGCTTCTGGAGATAAGACTTCTGTTATTTTTTCATATCTTGAATGCACCATATAAATATAATTATTAGGACAAATAGTCCCATTTTTCAATTATAGTTTATTTACCCTTTAAATTCAAGGCTAGCCATTGACATTTTAAAAAGCTTAAGGTAATATAAGAAAACGCTTTAAATCCTTATAAATTAAACTATAAGTTAAATAATATGGCTCATAAAAAAGCGGGCGGTTCTACTAGTTTAGGCCGCGACTCTCAATCTAAAAGATTAGGCGTAAAAATGACCGAAGGCCAGGTGGCCCACCCCGGCTCTATTTTAGTCCGCCAACGCGGAACAAAAATCCATGCCGGGAAAAACGTCCGCCGGGGCGGAGACGATACGTTGTATTCCGTTACCGATGGCGTAGTCAAATTTTCTACAAAGAAAAAAACTAAATTTGATGGACATCTACGCATGACAAAAATTGTTAATGTCCTGCCGAAAGAGGCTTAAACAAAATAAAAGAATATTCAAAAAAGAAGGCGATCTCAGCCTTCTTTTATTTTTATATTTTATTACTTTTCTACAACGATCATTACTCGTTCGCCCGTTCTCATGTCTGGTTCTGGCCGCGGATCGTGAAATTCCCGTGCTCCACCCACCCAGTCATGCACTGCCCAAAGTAAGTCCCCATATCTATAGCGGTAGGCCTCGCCTCGTTTTGTTCCAGGATCATTAGTTATAAATTCATCTTCATCAAAACCGCGAATCAAAAGCATATGGAAAAGCGGTCCGGGTTGGGTGTAATATGGATTACCAATATCGCGTCCAGCCAATGGTACAATAATCAAATTTCCCGCCACTAGCTGTTTTTTTATTTCAGTTTCTGAAACTATTTTATTAAGGGACGGATTGAGCCCGAAATATTTTTCAAGAACCTCGGCTGTCTGTTCGGCGGTTAAATCAATCGGGTAACCATTGTCTTCCTCCCATTTTACCAACTTTAAAATTTCCTCCGCCATTATATTATTATCCAATTTTTCATTTTTATAATACCGCGCAACCATAATCATTGAGGCTTCTTCACAAGCCTCCTGATATGGCATACTCCAATCACCAAGCGGCGCCTGAGAAGCAAAAGGAACTTTGATATCAAATTTTGTCGGCAAAATAGGATTAGAAACGCTGGCGTTAATATTAGTGCCTGTATTTGTGTTAGCCTGTGGAATTTCTTTATTCCCTTCCTGATTAACATTTACCACCGAATTAACTAAAGGCGGGATAATACTATTTTGATTACCGGGAATATTCCGGTTATTAACAATCGGAGATTGCGCTCCACAGCCTGCGCCGGCGAGAAGTAAAATTACAATAAGAAAAAATAAACGCTTCATAAACTATAATATCACTACATTTTTTTAAAAAATGAAATTAAAATATCTCGGATCCAAAACAAACAAACTAGCGTGCGGATAATTTTTTTACAAAAACCACGACTTTTCTATAAATTTCATAAACGTCTGTTTCTTTCTCGGCTAATTGGACGGCATAATCAAAAACTTGTTTGGCCGTCTCGGCCTGGTCGGATATTATTATCACCTGATCCTCGACACCTTGCTTGGCACCAACCTCAATTTGTGGAAAATAAATTGTAAAATTATCATAACCCGTATCCCAACCGACACTAATCTCTGTGCCATTTACATTTATTTTTTCATGATAATCCTTTCCTGACTCATTTTCTTTTTTAAATTGGAACTCATCAAGAGTTGGCCTTTCTGCGGAATTTAACATATATTTGCTCCTTTTTTTAATAATTTAATTTAAATTTAAAAAAGAATTGAATCTTACCTGCGAGATTTTAAGCAAGCTGAAATAAATTCTTTAAATAACGGATGCGGGTTAAGTGGCCTACTTTTAAATTCCGGATGGAATTGCACTCCGACAAAAAATGGATGATCCTTAATTTCAATAATTTCTACTAAACTGTTGTCGGGCGAAGTGCCGGCGATAACAAGTCCCGCCTTTTCAAACTGCTCCCGATAAATATTATTAAATTCATAACGATGTCGATGTCTTTCGGAAAGATTTTTTTGGCCGTAAGCTTTATAACTTACAGATTTTTTATCTAATACGCAGGGATAAGCGCCGAGCCTCATTGTCCCTCCGTATTTTTTATTTTTTATCAAATCATTCTGTTCTTCCATGACATGAATAATTGGATTTGAAGTTTTTGGATTAATTTCTGCCGTATTGGCATCGGCGAGTCCACAAATATTTCTTGCGAATTCAACCACAGCCATCTGCATTCCGTAGCATAAACCAAAATATGGGATTTTATTTTCCCGACAGTATTGGATTGCTTTTATTTTTCCCTCCACGCCGCGCGCGCCAAAACCGCCCGGTACAATTATGCCATCTAATTTTTTTAATTCTTTAAGCTTGGATGGATCCTTTTCATATTCCTCTGAATTTAACCAAGTCAAGACTGGTTTACGATTATGAGCCCAAGACGCATGTTTAATCGCCTCAATAACGGAAATATAGGCATCAGAAAGAACAAAGTCTCCGGTAGTAAAATATTTTCCCACAATACCGATGTGTACTTCTTCCTTCGCGGTTTTGATAGTTTTGACAAGCTTTTTCCATTCGGATAAATCTTTTTGCCGCGCGCGCATATAAAACTTCGATAAAATTCTTTGCCCAAACTGTTCTTTTTCAAAATTAAGCGGCACTTCGTATATGGAATCTATATCGGGCGCAGAAATAATATCACGCTTGTCCACATTGCAAAAAATAGAAATTTTCCTCTTTCTTGGTTCATCGATTGGCCGATCAGCTCGACATAAAATAAAATCCGGCTGAATCCCCGCGGAGTTTAAAAGTTGATTCGCCTGTTGGGTTGGCTTGGTTTTCATCTCACCTATTTTTGAAGGGACCGGCAAATAACTAACCAAAACAAAAAGAACATCATCCGGACGCCGTTGATGTAGCATTCTCGCTGCTTCTAAAAATAAAATGTTTTGATATTCGCCGACAGTGCCACCCACTTCAACAATAACAAAATCTGCTTTGGCGATTTTAGCCGCTCGTCGGATTCTCCGAATAACTTCTTCCGGAACATGCGGCACAACTTCAACACATCGTCCGCCATACTCTAAATTTCTCTCTTTTTGGATAACTGTCTGGTAAACCCGCCCTGTCGTCATGTAGTTATCCGAATAAATATTTGTATCTAAAAATCTTTCATAGTTTCCGATGTCCTGGTCTGTTTCATCACCATCTTCTGTCACAAAAACTTCTCCATGCTCAACGGGATTCATTGTCCCTGCGTCAACATTAATATAAGGATCAATTTTTACAGCCGTCACCCTAAAACCTTTTCCCTGTAAAATTTTTCCAATGGAAGCAGCTGCTGTTCCCTTGCCTACTCCGGACATTACGCCTCCTACGACAAAAATAAATTTAGTCATAATATCTTAAAACTTACAGCTTAAAACCTATAACCTTGGGTTACAAGTTTCAAATTATAAGCCACAAATTATAATAATTATTTTTTCTCTACCACCCTCAACAAAATTTTTGTTTCCAATCCCTCCTTCATCTTTATAACTATTTCGTGCCCGCCAACCTCTTTTATCGGCTTTTCCAATTTTATCTGATTTTTACCTAATTCAAAACCCCTCTTTTTTAATTCAACTATAACCTCCTCGACTCCAATCGAACCATAAAGCTTGCCACCATCACCAACCTTGGCTGCTATTTTTATTTCAATACCCGCAAGTTCTTTAGCTGTTTTTTTCAACCTTCTTTCTTCATGGACTGCCTTTTCTGCTGCTGCTCTCTTTTCCGCCTCAACTTTTGCTACCGCCCCGGAAGTAGCCAGTCGCGCTAGCCCCCTTGGTATCAAAAAATTGCGGCCATATCCCTCGGCTACCTCTTTTGTCTCCCCTGCTTTTCCAATTTTATCCACGTTTTTTAAAAGGATGACTTTCATATCAATTTATTATAGCAAAAATTAACTAGCAAAATAAGTTTTTATCATCCTCCCCCGAAAATAATTATTATTTATATCATTTTATCACTTTACCCATTACCGCACAAACCTTGTCTTAATCTTTCCGTCATAAAAAAATCATATAATAAAAGGTGGTTAAAATTAAGAAAAATATATGGACCAAGATCTATGTTTATGCGGCGAGCGAGCCGTTCGGGGAGAAGGGCTACTCCGAAATACAATGTCTTGCTCCTCCTGTGGTAGCGAATGGGAAATTACCCATTGCTGGAACTGCGGAGAACAAATTGACGGGAGGTTTTCTTCCACCTGCCGCTCATGTGATTGGTATCTCTGCGCTAAATGCGGAGCCCACGAGCCAGACTGCACGCGCACGCTCCAGGCAAACACGAAAGCTGCCGCCCGCTATCAAAATACTTTTGCTTAACAAAACCTCAATCCAAGAAAAAGAGGCCATAGGCCCCTTTTTATTTTTTATTCATTAATGATTTCTATTGCTTTATCCATTTGCGGATCGCGATTTACATCATAATCCTCTTCCGTGAGGGAAACTTCTATATCCGGCACAATGCCTTCTTTATCAATTAATCTCCCCTTAGGGGTTAACCACTCAGCTACAGTAATTTTTACAGCTGAACCATCAGCTAGTGATTCAAAATTCTGGACCGATCCTTTACCAAAAGTTTTTTCTCCAAGAATAGTTGCCTTATTGTAGTCCTGCAGAGCTCCCGCCACAATTTCCGAAGCTGAGGCTGAACCCCTATTGACCAAAACAACTGTCTTTAAATTCTGAAGTCTCGCCAGACCCTCCGAACGCTCTTCATTTCTCTGACCGTCATCCATTTGTTCTATAACCACAACATCATTTGGAATCCACTCCCCGGCAATTTCAATCGCCGTGTTTAAAAACCCCCCTGGATTATTCCTTAAGTCTAAAACTAAACCCTTAGGATTCTTCGCGAGAAGATCTACAACGGCCTGGTTAAATCTTCTTGAAGTATCTTCATTAAAATGATTAATTTCAATATAAGCAACATCATCTTTCATTTCCCATTTAACGCTTGCGACCTCAATTTTATCGCGCGTAATTTTAAAGTCATTCATCTTGTCCCAACCGTCACGCCAAATCGTCAAAATAACATCCGTCCCCTTTTCTCCGCGAATAATACTTACGGCGTAGTCTAATGACATATCGGTTGTATCACGTCCATCAATGGCTAAAATTTGATCTCCTGCCTTAAGACCGATTCTTTCTGCCGGCGTGTCTGGCAATGGGGCAATGATAGTAAGCTGATTATTTTTTATGCCAAGCTCAGCGCCTATTCCAGAAAAAGTTCCTTCTAATTCTTTTTTAAAATCTTCCGCGGTTTTGGGGTCGAAGAAAACAGAATAAGGATCGCCCAGAGCGGAAATAATTCCCGAAAGAGCGCCGTAAAAAAGTTTAGTGTCTTGGACCGGCTGATGAACATAGTTCGTTTTTGCCAAATTCCATACATCCCAAAAAAGTCTAAAATCAATATCTTTGGATAAATATTCCGGGATATTTTCGTAATTTTCAATTTCTCCCCCATAAAATTCTTTTTCTGCTCCAATACGGCCTTGCCGCGCCCCCAAAGCCATTCCGCCCAAAAATCCCCCTAAAACTAAAACTATCAACAAATAAAAAGTTGTATACCTAAAAACTAATTTGTATTTTTCCAAATCTATTTTCATAATATAATATTCAAATTAAATTCTTTTAATATCTGCTCCGAGATCCCTGAGCCGTTCATCAATTCTCTCGTATCCTCGATCGACAACCTCCGCCTCATTAATAATAGTTTGTCCCGAAGCTATAAGTCCGGCAATAATTAAAGTTGCTCCAGCCCGCAAATCAAAACTTTTTATTTCTTGTCCCTGAAGTGGTGTTGGTCCGGTAATAATTACCCTGTGCGGATCAGCTACAATCGCGTTGGCTCCCATTTTTATAAGTTCTCCGACATAACCCATTCTTCCTTCAAAAAGCGGATCCTGGATTAAAGATGTCCCTTGGCACTGTGTGGCAAGCACGCCAAACGGCGCTTGAAGATCGGTTGGAAAACCCGGGAATGGTAGGGTTTGTAAACGAAAAGACCGCAAACCCGCTGATGGTTTGATCTTTAAAAAATCTTTTCCAACTTCTAAATTTACGCCTGCCTCTTGCAATTTTAATAAAATTATTTCAAGGTGTTCCGGAATAATATTTTCAATTGTCACCTCCCCTTTTGAAACTGCCGCGGCTACAGCCAAAGTTCCTGTTTCTATTTGATCAGGAATTAAGGTGTGGCGCGCGCCATGCATTTTTTTCACGCCGGAAATTTTAAGAATATGCGTGCCTGAGCCAGAAATTTTCGCCCCCATACTTCCTAAAAATTTTATTAAATCCTGGACATGCGGCTCGGCAGCGGCCAAATGAACCTCTGTTTCACCCTCGGCCAATGAAGCGGCCATTAATATGTTCTCTGTTGCCGTAACGGAAAATTCTGGTAGAATTATAAGAGAGCCGACAAGTCCCTCCGTTTCCAGATAAAAACATCCATCTTTACGCGTAACTTTCGCGCCTAATTTTTCTAAGGCATAAAAATGCGTATCGGGCGGACGATTACCAATAATGCACCCCCCCGGCTCTGGAATTGTTACTTTTTTAAACCTAGCTAAAAGCGGACCCAAAAAAAGAATTGACGAGCGCATACTTTTAACAGACTCTTTGTTCAATAATTTGATATCGGCGTTTTTGGTGCAAATTGTCACCTCGTGATCACCCGTCCATTCCACGCTTGCCCCCAGGCTTTTTAAAATTTCAAGCATTCTCATCACATCAGAAATCCTTGGGACGTTTGAAATTACGCATTCTTCAGGAGTTAAAAGAGTTGCCGCGATAATTGGAGTCGCCGCGTTTTTCATGCCAGAAACTCTTATTTTTCCATTTATTGGTTTTCCTCCTTCTATGATAAATTTGGACATAATTAATTTAGTATAACGTTATTAGCTTAAAATATCAAGGCGAGCAAATAAACCTTATTCACAATAAAATTTTATAAAATGACTCTTCCTCTTCGTCGAATAATCTATTTAATATTTATTGTAATCTTCCTCCTTATTACTCCTGTTGTCATTCTCTATACGGCCGGGTATCGTTATAATTTCCAGACAAATCGAATCCAAAAAACCGGAATCATAATTCTAAAATCCAACCCAGCGGGAGCGGAAATTTATCTGAACGGAAAATTAAGAACGGAAAAAACTCCAGCCAGGATTACCAATCTTCTCCCCGATGACTATACTGTCAAAATTGAAAAGGAAAATTTTTATCCGTGGCAAAAAACCCTATCTGTAAAAAGCGGCTTAACTACCTTTGCCGAGAATATCACCCTCTTTGAAAAAAATTTACCCGCCGAAGTTGTAGAAACTAATTCGGGATTGTTCAGTCTCGCTCCCAATAAAGAAAAAATTATTTATTTAAATGAAAAAGAAACAGGTGATGAAGTTTGGCTCTTAAATTTCAGAAATAATAAAAATAGCCTGGTTTATAGAATTTCTGAAGAGAAAAGTAATATTGTTAATTTGGAATGGAGCAATGACAATCAAAAAATCTTGCTTACCATTGACTTTCCTGATGCAGCCGAATCTCATAAATATATATTAATCAACACTGACACCGGCGAAATCTCTGTTTATCAAAAACTATCTGATTTCTACTTTACTTTCAGGGGTGTTCCCATAAACATTGCCAATCCCCACCGGCTCCCGAATCTAGACCTTTCCTCGGGGTATTCGAGCATGGTCGCCGTTTTAGATAAAGAAGCTAAACACCTTGCTGTAATTCAACCAAGTTCTCTGGATCCGCTCTTTGAAACAAGGGCTGATCAAATGGCCTGGTCGATCGATGGAGGAAAACTTCTTTACACAATTGATTTTGAAATTTGGATATATAATTTTTCAACCAAAGAAAAAACTTTCATAAGCCGTTATGGACAGGAAATAAAAAAAATAGATTGGATTAATGAAAATTATATTGCTATTCTTCTTAATGGAACCGTAAAAATTATTGAGCTCGATGAGCGAGATCAAAGAAATATCGTAGATATCTTAACTCCAGAAGAGATAAACAACTTCTCTGTTAACGGAATCAAGCAAAGTATTTATTTTTCGGGTATTGTTGGAAACAAAAAGGGAGTTTTTGAACTCCCATATTAAATTAACTGGAAAAAAACTTTTATAATTCCACTACTGAATTATCGCCAATAATCATTTTATGACCAAGGGGCAAACTGTCGCAAGATGAAGCAACAACGGCATTATGGCCCACCAAACTATCAACAATCCTCTTGCCGCATTTTATTTCCGCATTATCGAAAATAATTGAATGTTCAATTTCCGTATTAGCAATTTTTGTATTATTACCGACTGAGGTATAGGGCCCAATATAACTGTCATTGATAACACAATTCGCTCCGATTACAACTGGTCCTCTAATCAATGATTTCCCGCCAATGTAAGTTCCCTTTTCCACTTTTACTTTCCCTTGAATAACTACGCTCGGGGCTATATCAGCCTCATTTTTTATATCAGACAGGTCATGCAAAATTAACTGGTTGCCTTCAAGTAAATCTTCCGGTTTTCCGGTATCCTTCCACCAACCAGTAATTTCTTCATACCCAACGTTAAAACCTTTTTCAATTAAATATGTGTTGGCGTCAGAAATTTCATACTCACCGCGGGGCGACGGAGAAATATTTTCCACTGCGTCAAAAATATGCGGATCGTAAATATAAATTCCTGTTTGGGCAAAATTACTTTTAGGTTGACTTGGTTTTTCTTCCACGCGAAGAACCTTTCCGTTAGAAATTAGAGGGACACCAAATCTTTCCGGATCCGGCACGCGGGCAAAGGCCAAGAGGACATTAAGATTTTCATTAATAAATTTATCAACAAATCTTTTAATACTTCCCAAGATAATATTATCGCCAAGATAAAAAATAAATGGTTCGTTGCCTAGAAAATTCCGCGCGTTCCGTACAATGTGAGCTAAACCCTTTGGTCCGCCGGTTTGCTCAATGTATGAAATTTTTAATCCCCAACGGCTGCCATCCCCAACTATCGGCTGGATCTCTTTTTCTCCAGGATTAATATTTATTCCAACCTCTTTTACTCCGGTTTCGGCAATTTTTTCCAACGCATAAAACAGCATTGGTTTATTGGCAATAGGAATCAAATGTTTATTCGTAGTATAAGTTATCGGCCGCAACCGAGTTGCTCTCCCCCCAGCAGTAATCAAAGCTTTCATAAATTTTATTTTTTCTTTAAATAATCTAGCAACGCCTCCTCCCATCTACGCATTGGCGGAAGTTTTGTATTTAACAAAATAGAATATCTCGGCCTTTTGGCGGCACGGGGAAATTTATCGGCTCCTACTGGAATCAATTTAATATTTTTGTTTTTGCCGGATAATTCAAATATCTTTTTGGCCCATCCATACCAGGTACAGGAACCTTCATTTGTCGCGTGGTAAATTCCAAACGGTTTTTTCCACTCAATAATCTCTCTTGTTCGCCGAGCGAGATCAAAAACATAAGTCGGAGAGCTGATTTCCTCGTCAACTAGCTCTAAACAATCATTTTCTTCCGCGCATTTCAACATCACATCGACAAAACTTTTTTTTGCACCTTCACTTTGCGCTTGTTTCCCGAAAAGTCTTGAAGTTCTGATTAAATAATATTTTTTATTTTTAATCTGTTGCTCCCCTAATAATTTTGAACCGGCGTAAACACTCTGCGGGTTCGGTGTTGCGTCTTCTACATAGCCATCAATTTCTTTACCGTCAAAAATATAATCCGTGCCGTAATGAATAAAGGTTGCCTCAATCGCCTCCGATGCTTCTGATAAATTTCCCACAGCATAACCGTTAACGGCCTCGGCAAAATCTTTTTCTCCTTCTTCAATTTTGTCCACCGCATTATAGGCTGCGGCATTTATAATAATTTCCGGACTGGAGGATTTAATTTTTTCTAAAACTAAATCTTTTTTTGTAATATCTACTTCTTCTTTATCCCAAGCCAAAATCTCGTAGCCAGTTTCCCCAAATTCCCGCGCTAATTCCTGACCGAGCATTCCCTTTGCTCCAATAATTAATACTTTCATAAATAAAGAGAATTTAATATTTTCTTACCCTATTAACCTTAATAAAATAAGCGTTTTTTGTCAATTAAAAAACACCGTTTCGAAGCGTTCTTCGCTTCCAGGTACGGTGGGACCTGTGAGTTTTTCTAGGTTGTGAAGTTGCCTCCGGCTACCAGTTGGCTTTGTGGAGAGCCGCAAGAGCCATGCCGTCTTCGGTCTGAATCACGAAGTCGACCATCTCCATCCACTCGCCACCGTCTTCGGCATCGAGGCGGACGACCACCACGCCGACCTTGCCGGTCATGCGCGCCGAATCCGGCCGGAAAAACATGGTGGGTTCGGTCGTCGGCATCTCGTCCTTGGAGACCGAACTCCGGTCGGCTTCGAGCACTTCGCGACCGGCACCGGGACGCCATGGCCGCACCACCTTGATCTTGGTGCCACAGACCCTGATTGTCACCACGCCGATGATCCTGTCCGGATCGCCTCCTTCCTGGAGCATGAGCGGCTGAATCCACTTCTTGCCGCCCTCGGGCCCGACTTCGCCAACTTGTACGGCGAAGAATCTCCCGTCGGCTCGCTCAAGCCGCTTGGCGTCGGAATCCCAGCGCCATCCCCCACCCAGATCCTGCACTTCTGCCATCACGCTCTCCTTTCTTGAAGCCGTCTTGGCTTCTTTCTGATATCAACATATTAAAATGTAAAATCAAAAATGTCAACCCCTAAAAATAGAAAAACGGCCTGGCGACCGTTTTTATTTAATTAATACACAAATCATCTTTTCTTTTTCTTTGCCTCCCTCTCTAATTCTACAATAAACCCCAAAACCTGAGGACCAAATTCTCTGAATAACGCCTTTTTTGCGTCTTCGCCCTGTTTTCCTCCTCTTAAAATCATGCCCTCTAAACTTCGAAAGCGCTCTCTTATTCTCTCTTTTTCTCTTTCCGAATTCATTCCTTCTCTCATATATTTATAATTTATTTTTGATAATAAGGACTTGCTTTTTTAAATTCTTCATAATCTTCGATATAGTCGCTTCTGTCGGGATTATAATTTGTAGATGACAGAGCCAAAAGCACTGCGTCTGGCGAAAAATCTTTAAAATGAT
>JBMORR010000061.1:0-11628 GCA_049322595.1 Patescibacteria group bacterium
GAACAACGGAAAAATTTAAACAGACTTACCGCACGCCAGACCTCCTCTTGATTGATGACGTTCAATTCATGGCCGCCAAAGACGGGACTCAACAAGAATTTTTCCACACCTTTAATGATCTGCATCAGGCTGACAAACAAATCGTTATGACCTCGGATCGTCCGCCAAAAGCCATTCCCGCTCTCGAACAAAGACTGATTTCCCGTTTTGAGTGGGGGATGATTGCCGATATTTCCCAACCAGACTATGAAACAAGAACCGCGATTCTAAAGGCAAAATGCGCGGAAAAGGGCCTTAATCTAGAACAAAACATTGTTGATTATATTTCTCTTGTTATCCAAAATAATATCCGCGAACTCGAAGGTGCCTTAAACAAAATTATTGCTTACGAGCAGTTTCAGCACACCCCATTAACCCTAGATTTAGTAAAAAGAGTTCTCTCAACCCACATAATTTCCAATAAAAAATCTGCTACGCCAAAACAACTAATAAATACCGTGGCAGAATTCTACGACCTAAAACTTGATGACCTTTTGGGGCAATCCCGCGAAAAACGCCTCGCCTTCCCCCGGCAAATTGTGATGTATTTAATGCGAAAAGAACTAGAAAGCTCTTACCCGGCAATCGGCCAAGAACTCGGGGGACGAGACCACACAACGGCGATGCATGCTTTTGAAAAAATTACCCGCGAAGTAGAAACAAGCGACCGGCTAAAGCAAGAAATAGAACAAATAAAACAAAGACTTTACAACTAAAAGTTATCCCCGGGGCATGTGGAAAAGCCTGTGCCAAAAAACAGACAGGCTGCGGACAAAAAAGAACAAAAATTTTATTGAAAAAATTTATCACCCAAACGTCCACAAGAAACAAAAATTTTTCCACAACCAAAAAAGTTAAAAATTTCTTTTAGCAAAACGATTTCAAAAAAATAATCCACAAAAATCAAAACGCTTATTATTACTATATTTAATAAATTAATAAATATTGTTGAAACAAATCCAAAAACAAAAAATAGTTCATCTGTAAAATAATAAAAAACAAAAAAATAATATGAAACTTTCTTGCACTCAAGAAAACTTAAACAGAGGTCTTTTGATTTCCAGTCACATCGCAAGCAAAAATGTAAATTTGCCTATTTTAAATAATGTTTTGTTTCGCGCCGAGGGCGGAGTAATTACCCTTGTTGCGACCAATTTGGAAATTGGTATAAAATGTGAGGTGCGAGGAAAAATTGAAAAAGAGGGATCTGTGGCGTTACCAGCAAAACTTTTTGCTGATTATCTTGGGTCGCTGCCAAACGATAAAATTGATTTAGACTTGCAAGACCAGACAATGGAGGTTAGGTGTAAAAATTACGAAACAAGAATACGGGGTGCGGCGACAAGCGAGTTTCCCTTGATTCCCGAGGTGGCAAAAGAAGGGGGGTATAGTTTAGATGTTGGAAAATTCCGCGAAGCCGTAAACCAAGTTGTCTTTGCTACTTCCACAAACGAAATCAGGCCGGAAATCAGCGGCATTTTAATGCATTTTGACGGAGCGGGAATGAAAGTTGTTATTGCGGCGACAGATAGCTATCGCCTGGCGGAAAAAACTTTGGACCTGGCGGGTAAGGAAAACGAAAATTCCCGAGACGTGATTGTCCCGGCGAGGACGATGCAAGAGGTTTTAAGGATTTTGTCTGTTTTCAGGGAGAGCGAAGACCCGGAGGCGCCAAATCTTGTAAAAATATACCTCGCGGAAAACCAGATAATGTTTTCCCTAAACGGGGTTGATCTTGTCTCGCGTGTCATTGACGGCCAATACCCTGATTACAAACAAATCATTCCCGCGAGCTACGAAACTCGCGCGGCTTTTAACAGAAATGAATTGATAAAAGTTGTAAAAACCGCCAGCCTTTTTGCCAAACCAGGAATTTTTGATGTAACTTTTTCTTTAAAGCCAGGGAGCGAGAAAGCCGGCGAACTTGTTTTGTCTTCTGCTAATTCGCAGTTTGGCGAAAATACGGTAAAGCTTGGGGTAGAAGTTGAAGGAAAAGAAAATGAAATTACCCTAAACTACAGATATCTTTTGGACGGGCTTGGAGCAATGGAATCAGAAGAGGTGGCGCTGGAATTAACTTCTGGGGAAAACCCCTGTCTTCTTCGGCCAAAGATAGAAAAAGCGGATTATCTCTATATTGTAATGCCGATCAAAAAATAGTTTACATAAAGTTATAAAAATAAAAAACGCCCGTCAATTGAAGGCGGGTGTTTTTATATAGACTTTTTAAGCGAAGAGTTTTGAGATTTGGTTTCCTAAAAAATAAGTTGCGATAACAACCACAGCGGCGATTAAAAGGTGTTCGCCGAGAACTTTCCACGGAGGAGTTTTTGCCGCCCTGGCAATTAACAAGTTCGCGATAGTTAAAATTATAAAGCCCCAGGCCACAGAGATTATCACGGCAATTTTTAAATCAAAAAGAAAAACAGGAACGGCAAAAGTCATGGCAAAGAAAAATTTCGCAAAAAAAGCGGCAAAAGTTGATTGCCAAACCTCGCCATGGGTGTGATTGTTTTCCGCTTCTTCGGAAATGTGGATCCCGAGCGCGTCGGAAAAGGCATCGGCCAGGGCGATTGTTAAAATTCCCCCAAGAACGGCAAGGCGGGAAGCAGTCCCGGCGGCAAGGCCGACCAGCAGGCCAAGAGTTGTAATTATCCCAGAGGTTAGGCCAAAGCTTAAACCCGTTTTTATGGATGAACTTAGCATAATTTAATTTTTAGAAAAAAGTTCTTTTAATAAATTATTTATATACTCCATTCCCGGATCACCGGTCAAAACAACATCAAAGATTTTTTTAAATTCTTCTAGTTTTTCTTCCACCTTTTCATTTAAAAATCCAATCTTCAAAAGATTTTTGTAGTCAAACCCCTCAGCCATTCCAACGTCATCCAAGCTGTCGCCTAAAAGCAAGATGTTTGGGCGGTTTTTTATTTCAAGAAAAACGGGAAAATCTTTTAGGGCAATGGCGTATTTGTTAAAAGGGTGGACAATCGGTTCTTTGACGCCGGTCATCTTTCCTGCGGCATCAAATTCCAAAAACGCGGCGATGATATGAACACTATCATAAAGCCGGCCTTCTTGTTTTAAATACATCGCAATCATATTTCCTGGCGCGCCGCTCATTATGACAAGGGGGATCTTCTTCTCATGTAAAAAGTCAATAAACTCGAGCGCTCCATCGCGAAACTTCAAAGTTTTTGCGGCGACGATCTCTTCCAAAACTTGTTTTGTTAGTCCGCATTCAGCTAAAAGCTTGAAATGCTCGCTCCACCATTCGTGCATAGCTTTTGATTTTTCTTCGAGGCTAAGATTGGGATCAAGCTCAATGGGTCTGTATTTATCAAAAAGAGCATGGGCCCGCGGTGCGTAATCCGGAGTCAAATATTTTCCATTTCTGATTTGGGCGATAACGCTTGGAGATTTTTGCCCGTCAACAAACGCTTTGACCAGGGTTCTATCAAAATCAGAAAGAACATGAAAATTATCCGGCCCACCTTCCCAAATGGCGGATTTTAGTTTTTCGAGGTTTGTTGGATTGGGAATAATAACGTCGGCGAGCATATTTGTTTCATGGTTTTTACAACACCGTAACGGAAATCGGCTTTGAGCGGGTGGTGGCACCGGAAACATTTGTGACTTCGGCGTAGAGTTGGTAAGTGCCACTTGAAGGCGTTCCGCTCCAGCGGAAAGAGAAAGTTGCTTCTTCTGGAGAAGAATATGTTTTTAACAATTCCGGATTGCCGGCGCCTTTGGCATAAAAAGAAACTTCCGCGATGTTTGAAATATCATCAATATCGGCCGTGACTGAAAGCGGGAACATTGAAGCGTAGAAATTGGAACCATTTCTCGGAGCGGAAAAAGTAATTTGCGGCGGAAGATTTTCCGCAAGGAGATTGAAAGTAATTTCCGCGGAATTGAAATTATCAATATCGTCGTAAGCTGTGGCGCGAAGAGTGTGGTAGCCGTTGCTAATTGAGTTTGGAATCAAAAGCGTTGCCGTGTATGGCGCAACATTACTCATTCCAACTCTTTGGTCATCAATAAAATATTCTACGCGGGAAATTATGCCGCGCGGAGCGGAGACGGTTACTGAAGCGGAGGGTTCGCGGGAATTGATCGTGGCGTTCGCGGTCGGAGAGGTTATGGAGACTGAAGGCTTATGTTCTGGAAGATGGACATCGTCGTAGCCAGTCGGGATATCTTGGTTATCAATTGTATATCCCTGCTCTTCCGCCCACTTGGCAACCGGCGCTTCCCAGTTTGCGAATTGGGGATCGGCAGCGGGATTTTCCGGCGAAGGACCATTGGGATCATCTTTGTTTACATAAAACAAAATAGTATGGACTTCGCGGAATTTTTTTTCTATGATTGTTGAGGCCGGAGTATTTTCCGTAGCAAGTTTGCCGGAAATTTTATCAACTTTGATAATTGTTTCCGCGCCGAGCTCTCCTTTCAAAATCGCTTTGTCGGTTTCCACTGGTTCGGGTGGAGTAAAATTTTCCACAGGAGTATCTTTAAGTGCTTTTTTCATAAAAGCGTTCCAAATTGGAGCAGCGACATAAACGCCGTCGGCGCCGCGTTTCATTTCTTTATTGTCATTATTTCCCGCCCAAACGCCGGCGACCAAAGACGGAGTATATCCCATGGTCCAGCCGTCGCGCCAGTCGTTTGTCGTTCCGGTTTTCGCCCCAACCGGACGGCCAGGCAAAGTGAGCGGGCCGCCGGAACCGAAAATATAAGAACGGGCCGCGTCGTCAGACATAACACTTTGGATTTGGCGCGCCGTTTGCCGTGAAATTACTTCTTTTCCCTTGTCTTCTTCCCATTCTTCAAGTAGCTGGCCCTTGGCATCTTCAATTTTTAAAATTGGGGAGGTGTCGTGAAGAATGCCATCAGCTGCGAAAACTCCAAAAGCCGCGACGTGTTCCAAAAGCCGCACCTCACCGCCGCCCAAAACCAAAGATAAACCAAAGCGCGAGCGGTCGTTTAAGGTTGTATAACCCATGGCTTGCGCTAAATTTAAAACATTATCAATCCCCGCGAGATACAAAGTTTTTACCGCGGGGATATTTAGCGATCCGGCCAAAGCGCTCCGCATAGAAACCGGGCCATGTTCAGCATCGTCATAATTGTGGGGTATATAATCTTTGGTGTCGGTTTTAAAAGTTGTGATTAAATCAAAAAGAGTTGTTTCCGGAGTAAAGCCTTTTTGAAAAGCAGCGGCGTAAACAATCGGCTTGAAGGAAGAGCCGGGTTGGCGGAGGCGAAGGGCGACATTAACATTTGGTTCAAACTTGCAATTTTTCCCCGGATCGCATCCTTCCGGTTCTGGTTCGGCGAAATAATCTTTTGAACCGACCATGGCGAGAATTTGTCCTGTTTTTGGATCGATGGCTACGAGCGCCGCGTTCCAGGCGTTGTATTTAGTAGAATTTTTTTCCATGTTTTCCGCAACAGCTTCTTCAGCAAATTTTTGTTTATCAAAGTCAAGAGAGGTATAAACCTTCAGGCCGCCCTGTTCCACTACTTTTTCGCCGTATTTTTCCGTAAGAATTTCTTTTACATACATTACAAAATGCGGCGCGGTGATCGATTCTTTTTTGGCGACAATTCTGCTTAAGACATCAACTTTTTTTGCCGCCTCGGCCTCTTCTTCCGTGATATATTCCTCTTCTGCCATGCTGTCTAAAATATATTGTTGGCGTTCAAGGAGATCGTCGGTGTGGCTGCCGTGGGGAGAATAGTAAGTTGGCAATTTTGGTAAGGAAGCAAGAAGAGCCGCTTCGGCAAGATCTAAATTTTTGGCGTCTTTGCCAAAAAACGTTTGGGCGGCGGATTGGATTCCATAAGAAGTTGAACCGTAAGGAATTTCATTAAAATACATTTTTAAAATTTGGTCTTTAGAAAATTTTCTTTCGATTTGGATAGAGAGAGCGAGTTCCCGGAGTTTTCTTGTATAGGTTTTTTCCGGAGAAAGAATGGCATTTTTTACAAGCTGCTGGGTTATGGTTGAACCCCCGACCCTTGTTCCTCTGGTTATATTTCGCCACATTGAGCGGATAAAACCTTTCCAGTCAAAACCATGGTGTTCGTAAAATCCGCGGTCTTCGGCAACAATGGTCGCATGCTGGACATATTCGGGAATGTCGGACAATTCAATCATGGTGCGCTTTTGATCACTATAAATTTCATAGAGCACATGTTCACCGGTGCGGTCATAAATTTTTGTGCTTTGCGCTACCTGTCTGTCGAGCAATTTGTCTGGATCGGGAAGGTCGCGAGAAAACCAAGCCAGGGCGGCGACGCCAAAAATACCGCCGATTAAAATACAAAATAAAATGCCGGCAATCCCGTAGCCAATGATTTTATTCCAGCCGAGTCGGCGCCGATGATACCTGGCTTTGTAGCGAAGAGTTTTTGCCATAAAAATAATTTTTTGAAATATATTAGAAAAAAAATTATCAGATGTTTGGGCGGGGCGAGGAGGCGGAGCAAGGGGGGCGAGGGGAGCGCTGGTCGGACGAGGGGAGCTTTTTGTTAGATTTTTCGGTAATTTGTTTTTTAGAAAATTTAAAAAACGGGCAAAAAATTCTTTTGCCTTTTCTATTTTTAGTTTCTCAAAAATCCGGCGAGAAGGCCTTTCCCTCCAGTTTTTAGGAGATTGGGTTTTGTTGGCTAAAGACATATAATTTATGGTGCGGCTAGGCGCTTGACAGTAAGCTCATTAAGCTTATAAATTGTATTTATTTTAACAAAAAATCAGCCCCCTGACAATGGCTGATTTTGTTTAAAAATTTATTTTAAATGCTTTTTAAGATTTTCGTAAATGGCGTAAGGGACACGGAAATAATCCCAAGCGCTTTTGACAAACTGGTGTTTTAGGGAAAAATCTACGAGATCGCCGTGAAAGTCGGATCCGCCACTTATTACTAAATCCAGGTCGTTAGCTATTTTTTGGTAATGTTCGGTTTGATGCCAGTTGTGATACGGCGACAAAACCTCAAGACCTTTGAGGCCAGCGTCTTTTAATTCGGAGATCAGGTGGTCGTCGCTCCAGGAAAGCTGTTGGCCGGGGTGGGCGAGGACCGGAAGGCCGCCGGCGTCAGAGATTGTTTTTATCGCGAGAATTGTATCAATCGACATATTCATTTCCGGAATATGAGCGAACTTTCCATCGGCAAAATAAAAATTTATAAATTCAAACAAAGTTGGCTCGGAAAATTGCGGACGTATGTCAGCGATCATTTTTTGTATATTGGATTTATATTTTTCAACAATAGTTTTGAGATGCCGGAAGCCGCAATATTTTGATTTTATTTTTTCCAAATCAGAAAAATCAATTTGAAAACCCATTTCCGCCATCTTTTTTAAAGATTTTTTAGCCCATTCAAGATGATGGACTTGTGATTGCCAAAGCAGGTCATTGAGATTTTTATCTTCCAAATTGAAATTATAACCCAAAAGATGCAAACGCTTTCCGGAAAATTCAGTATAAATTTCTACACCAGGAATAACTTCTATTTTTTCTTTTGTTCCGGCCTCCTGAGCTTTGGTTACGCCATCAATCGTATTATGGTCGGTCAGAGCAATAACGGCCAGATTTTCTTTTTTGGCGCATTCGACTAACTGCCGCGGTAAAAGTTCTCCGTCGGAATAAACAGAGTGAAGTTGAAGGTCAATATACTTCATAGATATTGGGTTTCTAATTTTTTTATTTTTTCTTCAGCGAAAGCTAGGAGGTTGTCCATCATCTTGCTATGGTCGCGGACAGTCTGCCAAGCTCGTTCGGTAAAAGAAACAAAAGTAATAATGCGGAGAATATCTTTGGCAGCGAAAAAATCTATCTGTAATTTGTCTTCATTTTTAATTTTTTTGCCAAAGTATGCGGCATAAGTTATTGTTTTCAGTTTCTTTGTAAGCACCTCACATTGTCTCGACCGAACATATTTTAAATGCATCTCTGCTTGAATAAGAAACGAGGCCAGATCGTCTAGGGGATTAAAAAATTTGCTATCAGAAAGATCAATAAACTTAATTTTTCCTGCTTCGCCGATTATAATGTTGTCATTCTGGAAATCGCCATGAGTTACGGAATATTTTTTTCGGTTGAAAAATAAATCCTTGTGTTGTTTTTGTATTTTTTCAAGCGAAGAAATAATTTTTTCCGCGCGCGCGCTTCCGGCCGGATAATACTTAGCAATAATATCATGCCAGTCACGGATACCGTCTCCGATTATTTTTTTATGATTACCGTTCGCGTAAGGAGGTTTTCTTTTGATAGCATGAATTTTTTTTAATGAACGAATCGCCAGAGGGACGCTTTTAAAGAAAGCGTTAATTCGCCAATTCTTATTTTGGATAAAATTTTTTAAAACCTCTCCACCCACCTCTTCATAAAGATAGGCGCGAAGCGGAGAATAAAATTCCAGCGGGCGAGGGAGAATATCTTTTAGTCCGTTTTTTATTAAAAATTTGGTGGCGCGGAAGTCTCTTTCTACGCGACCGATACGGGGCGGCCAAGGAAATTTTTTAGGCCGTTCAACTTTTAAAATTATTTTTTTCTCCAAAATTTTTCCGGATTTTGTTTTTATAAAAACGCGGTAGCGTAAGGTAAAGCGAAGGTAGTCAAGAAAAATTTTTAGAACCTCTATTTTAAAGGAAACCATTTCCTGGGCTTCAGGCCAGTATTTTTTTATTCTTGGAGTAATGAACTTCGCCGCCCAGGCGTTGTCTAAAAATATTTTATGATTATATTTTTTCATGGTAATAATTTAGAAATTATCCGCGCTGCTCCGGCTGGCCGCCGCGCATTTTTTTATAGCCCGCTTTGTATTTATCCATCAATTTTTCTAAATCTCCGCCCGGGATGCTCATACGCAGGAGATCTGTGGCGTGGATCGCGTCGTAAATATCATCTTGATTTTCAATTTTTAAAATCGCGTCTCGCCAAAGAATGGCCCTTTCAAATTCTTTGTTCTTTACTGCTTTGTTCATTTCCTTATCCATGGTCTTGATAAAGGCCCAATAGACTTCGGGCTTTCCTGCGAGAAGCGTACGTTTTTTAAAAGGGAGTTTTTTATCTTTTCCCCGTTCGCCCGCCAATTTTCTGATATAGCCGGTGCGTTGCCATTCAAAAGCTTTAAGAACAATGCGCTGGTAAAAATCTTTTCCTTTTTTTAGCTTTTCTGTCGGGAGGTCGGTGATTTGATAAAGTACGTCCAATAATTTCCAGGCGCCGCCTTCAATCATTTCAAGCGACCACCATGGTTTTCCGCTTGCCCACCAATATTGGCAAGAGTGCAGCGCCTCGTCCATTTTGGCGCGGGCAGTTTTATAATATGGTTTTTTCTTGTCCAGTTTTTCTATAATTTTCAAAACAAAGCCTGTAAACTCCCATTGCCAGGCGTGGATTGGGTTTTCCGGATCATTCCAGGAAAGAAACTGCACGCCACGCGCGATATCTTCTTCGGAAGAAGCCCACGTTGAATCAATCGGATCAACAATTTCTTTTTCAGAAAATTTTTCCGCAATTTCCGAGAGGGTAATTTTTTTAAATTTCGGAGAAGATAAAATTTCAAAAAGTAACTTATCTAATCCGGGGCGGTGGTGACCAAAAGTTTCGCCATCCATCGCCGTTAGAAGATATTGTTTTTTATTTTTTTCTTCGCCCACGGCTTCAAGCAAAGACTTTCCCGTGCGGACCACGGCAGACATAATCAGATTACTCACCCGGCGATTGCGGAAAAAGATTTTAAAATCGCTAAGCCCCTTTACGGTATAGGATTTGTCGTAAGAAAGTTGTTCGGTTTTTCCGTTATAAGTAATTTCATCAGCAACCATCCAGCGGTAGCCAAGCGAAGAAACAAGGTCGGCAACTTTCCGGCTATAAGCCATTTCCGGCGGAAAAAACCCGACTGGGTTGTATATTTTTCCAAAATAAAATTTATTAGTTTCTTGATTTAATTTTATCTGTCGGGCGCATTCTTCCCATGGGGTAAGCGGCATAAAGGGATGATATTTCGCGCTTTCGGTAAATTCAATCTGGCCGCGTTCCGCGAGTTTTTTTATGTCGCGAATAATGTCGTGGTAGCCATGTCGGTCAAGCTGTTCGGTTAGACCAGCGTTGATATTCAGAGTCAATTTTGCTTTCGGGTTGGCAGTCAATCCGCGAAAAATTTTTCTATAACTTTCGTTGGCAATCCTTTCCAAAATATCCGGCATCTGGTTTGGCGGTTGGTAGATATGTAAAAAATTAGCCCAAAACATAAAAATATAATTATTTTATAACTTTCCCGGCGAAGTAGCGCTCGTAGGGTTCACCAGACAGGTACGCGTGTTTAATTTTTTTCGCGCGCCCGGCATTTTGCCACTCGTGCGCCATAGCGGAAATTTTTTTATTAAGCAAAATTGCTTTTTGCAAAGTTTTCGGAGATATTTTTTTTAAAGATTTTAAAACGTCAAGCAACATGTTCCCGCCATTTTCGATAATTTCCACAGACCACCAGGGATTAGCCGAAGCCCACCAATATTGGTCTGAGTGCAGCGCTCTGTCGAGGAGTTTTCTTGCTTGAGGAAAATTTTGGTCGCTTGAGTTTTTTTCTAAAATTTTTATAACCAAATTCGTAAGTTGCCACTGAAGTGTATGAATTTCATTTTTGGGATTTTTCCAAAGCGGGTAATAAACCTTTCTTTTAATATCAGTTTCACGTGAAGACCAGCTTGAAGGGACCGGACTTATTATTTTAGATTTTAAATTTTTTATTTTGAACAAATCGGAAAATGTAATACACTGAAATTTTTTGTTGTTTAGGAGATCGGCATAAAGTTTGTCCATTTCTTTTTGATGATGTCCAAGATTTTCTCCGTCGAGCGCTGTTAATAAAAATTTTTCTGAACGGCCGTCCTTTTTTAAAATTTTAAAAAACTCAGTCGGGGTTTTTGCTTCGGCCGTAAAAAATAAATTGCTGATTCTCGTGTTTCGGAAAAACACCGATAAACCTGCATCTTTGATTTTATAAAGTTTATCAAATTTTACTTTGTTAAATTTTCCATTGTAAGCGATTTCATCTAAAACAATCCATTTGAATCCAAGTTTTTTCACGATGCGCGCTACTTTTTCGCTATAGCAAAGTTCGGGAATAAAAAATCCTCTCGGCTGCCAAAGTTTTCCAAAGAATTTTTTGTTTGTTTGGTTGTTAAGTTCAATCTGGCGGATGATTTCTTTTTCGGGTAGTAGTGCCAAAATTACATGGTATTTCGCGCTGCCGGTAAATTCAATCTGGCCGCGGCGGGCGAGAGCGGAAATTTCTTCAATTAATTTTTTCAGCCCGGCAGCCGGGAGCTGTTCGGTAAGCGAGGCGTTGATATTTAAATTGATTTTTACTTTTGGATGTTTTTTTAAAATATCAATAATCCGCCAATAGCTTTCGGCGGCGACTTTTTTAGTAATTTCTTTTTTTTGTCCGGGGGGCTGATAGATATGCAGAAGATTAGCCCAAAAACAAGGGGTCATAGTTTTAAGATTTCTTTTTATTGCCAAGAGCTTTTTTAAAAAGCGCCAGGTATTTTTTCGCGGGAATTTCCCAGGAA
>JBMORR010000062.1:0-11569 GCA_049322595.1 Patescibacteria group bacterium
CAATTTTTTCCGTTTGGATGCCGAACAATAAAAGCTGGATCGCTTCCGTAGGTTGCGCGAAATTCTCCCTCGGTATCCCATGTTTCAATCTGGGCCCGATAAGACTGTGTTCCTGGTACTGCTTCAATAAAATGAATTAAAGCATGCGGCCATCCATATGTATCGGAAATGGTTTTGTATTTTTCCGGATACTTCATTTCAATCGCCCAAGGAACATTTTGATAAACTTCCCATCCGGCAGTTGGGTCAATTGGCGCGTTAACATTCTCTAGGGGAATTCTTTCATTTACATTAATTATAGGTGCGTTAGTTTCCGTCGCCATCTCCTCAGGAAACCAAGCGCATCCCGCCCCGAGAAGCGTCAGGGCTGCCAAAATTGAAACTCCTAAAAAAATTTTTTTCATATATTTTAATTACTAATTATTTTGTTATGGCATTTGTAATCCAACCTACAACCCATAAAATTAGGGCTCCCAAAAAGGCGGCAACGAAATTTTTGACATCAAATCCTTTAACGATCGAGGCGACCAACCATAACATCAACGCGTTAATCACAAGAGTAAAAAGGCCAAGAGTCAAAATATTTACTGGCAAGGTCAGTATAATCAAAAGCGGCTTAATTATAGCATTTACTAAGCCTAAAATAAGCGCGGCAATAAGAGCGGAATAAAAATTCTTTACTGAAATTCCCGGCACAATATAAGTCAAAAGCATGATTGCCACGGCATAAATCAACCAACGAATAATAAGCCCCATAAATTTCATTTTATTTATTAACCTTAATCCAATTTTACCGCTATTGACTTTTAGCGTCAATAAAGAAAAAATGTAAATAGTTGTAATTTTTTTACATGAGGGACGTTTTAAAATAAATAACAATACTATGGATCGCGAATTAGAGCGACAATTAATCAAAAAAGCCCAGGAAAATGCCGCTGCTTTCGAGGAGTTGTACAACCACTATCTCCCTAAAGTATATGGCTTTCTCCTGAACCGTATCGGGCAAAAAGAACTGGCCGAAGATTTGACGTCCGAAGTTTTTGCAAAAGCCTTGGCTAACATTTCTAAATTTAACGATCGAGGCGTGCCTTTTGCCGCCTGGCTTTTTAGAATCGCCCGAAATACGCTAATTGATTACACTCGCAAGAAAAAAGAGATTTTGACTGACGCGGTAGAAGCATTTGAACCGCCGCCCGAACACTCAGAGGCAAAAGCTACAATTGGACTAATGCAGGATGAAAAGAAAGAGTTTATTAGAAAAACTATGGAAAATCTTCCGGAAAAATACCAAACCGTCTTATCCTTAAAATTTTTTGAGGAATTAGATAATGATGAAATTGCCGACATTATCGGTTGCCAAAAAAACGCTGTGGCTGTAAGAGTTCATCGCGCTCTTCGTTTAATGAGAAAATATCTCGTCAACAATCCGGAATTTTTGGAAATAAATTTTTAACACTGCCATGTTCCAATTTTTAAATAAAAAATCAAAAAAATTTGCTAAGGCTTGGGAAGAAAAAAAACCAGCTGACCTTAACGTAAAAGAAAAAATGCTCTACGCCCTGGCAAAAAAAATTCAGGGAGCAAGAATCGCTCACCCAGGAGATGTTTTTATTTCTGAAGCAGAAAAAAATCGTATTAGAGAAAATTTTTATCATAAATATTTTGATCTTGTTGGCTCTAAGGCAACTGCTCAAAATTTAATGGAGCAAGAAGCTAAGGCCAAAGATTCAAGAAAGGAAATTTCTATGACTCTCCCTTGGAAACTTAGTAAAACCACCCTCGCTTGGGCTGGCGCGGCCGTGGTCGTTTTAGCTTTGGCCCTCGGAATTTATTTTACCCGCGGCCCAGCCGGAACTGGCGGAATTTTCAGCGGCGCTCTCGCGGCGCACCTTTCCATTGCCGATGGACAAGTCGAAGTCTGGAACGGAAGTGATTGGCAATCAGTCTCAACTGGTACATCTTTAGCTGGCCAGTCGCAGCTTAGAACTGGTGAAAACAGCAAGGCGGTTTTGGAATTTGATGAGGGTAGTGCCTTGCGCCTTGATGAAAATACCCATATAATTCTAGAAGAAGCTAATAATCAGAATATCTCTGTCGTCCAGGTTGTCGGCGAAACTTACAGCCGCGTTAATAAAACTTCTGGCTTAACCTATAAGGTAAAATCTGGCGAAGCCGAAACAACGGCGCTCGGCACGGCTTTTGGCGTAGCTACGGAAAATTCAAATTGGGTTAAAAAAGGCGAGAAGAAAGTTATTGTTAAAGTTGTGGAAAGTAAAGTAAAAGTAAAAATTATAAAAAATGATGAAACTTTAGAAAAAGAAGTAAGCGAAGGTGAAGAATTAATTGTCGATATGACAAAACCAATCGAAGACACGGCTAAAAAGGTTCCTTTGCCAAAAGAAGAAACTGTGCAGGACGGATTTTACGCCTGGAACCGCGAAGAAGATAACGAAAAATCATATCCACTCGGTGTTCTCTCCGATACCACTCCTCCGGAAATAAATATTTCCGAACCGCTAGACGGAATCACAACTGAGTTAACTCGCGTGGCTGTACGCGGCATAACCGAAGCCGGAGCTCGTATCTTCGTTAATGGCGCGGAGGCAAAAAATACGGATGGAAGCTTTGAAAAAATAATTGATTTGAAAGTTGGCGCTAATACGGTTGAAGTTAAAGCAAAAGATGATTCCGGAAATGCCACAATAAAAAAGATTACTGTCACAAGAAAAGGTGAAGCGGTCCAGGCCTCCCCTCTTTATCTCAAGGGTTGGGCTGATTCCGACGGTATCCACCTTTCATGGTCCCTCTCGGGGATTTCCGCGCCAAAAGGATTCAAACTTGTAAAATCTCTCTCTGCTTACCCGAGCTATCCCGGAGATTCGGCCGTCTATTTAAATCCTGATACCAGAAGCTATGTCTGGAAAATTAATGATGGCAAGGTCTGGCATTTCAGAGTTTGTGTTTATCAAGGTGGAAGCTGTGGTACTTATAGTAATGATTTAAAAGTCACCGCGAAATCAAGCAGCGCGGCAAGCAATGAAATCTACGGAAAATTATCTTTAACCGGATGGGTAAAAACAGGAAAAATCATAGCTTTATCTTGGGCGCTTTCCGGTAATTCTCCTTACGGCTATAAATTAGTTAGATCCACGGAACCAAACCCGGTTTATCCCGGAAATGAATATGTCTATTTTTCTTCTCCGGACACAAAAACTTACGTTTGGGACATGAAATCAGCCGGCACATATCATTTCCGTGTTTGTGCCTATAACGGCGGCGGCGGATGTGTTTTCTATAGTAATGACTACTCCGTAACAGTTCAGTAAAAAAATAAAAACACGACCCAGTACCCGGGCCGTGTTTTTTTATTCAAAAATTTTACTCCGCCTTCCCCCAAAATTCATCTGCTTCTTTTTCCATCTTATCCAACCTTGTGTAATAATCGGGAAATTCATTCAAATGAGCCAAGGCAATTTTTCCTGTCATAAGTGCATCATCATTAGTTACGTTTGTATGCGGATCGCACGCGCCGTGTTCTAACTCAACATCCATCCCCCTTCTGAATTGTTCAACATCAAACTTACTCCAATCAATACCAAGCTCTTCACCAATCTTCCTTGCCTCCTCTGCGGTAAAAGTTTCTTTGGCCATATTATTTTTTCTCCTTTCTATAAATTAAATAACTATAAAATACTACAGAAAACGCGGCAATAAGCACGCCTGCAATTAAGATAATAAAACTTACCACTCCCCCAAAAAAGGAGGCGATTAAGCTCGCTACACCCGAAAGAATAAATGCCTTTCCGCCAAAATCATGTGTCTTCTTCCAATTATCGTCAGAAACAAGACTCCAGGGCGTTTTAATTCCTATAAAAAAATTTCTTTTAAGTTGGGGTAGAATCCATCCGATAAAACATAGAAGCAATGAAAAAGGAATGGCGAACATTAAATTTCCCTGCGGAGGACTAAAACGAACCGAGGCGTAAAGCAAGAATATTTGTAAGTAGATAAAAAAGAATGCCAAAAAAATCTTAAAATATAAATATGGCTTATCAAATTTTTCATAATTTTTACGGAACGGATCAATCGCCGGCAAAAAAGACATCAAAATATACATTACAAGAGCGATTGATGGCATCAAAAATAAATTAATATATTTTGAGCCCCAGCCATCAACTTCCCCTCTGATATTCCAGTGCGTTGGCACGCGGTCTGGCATATTTGGCGCCATATAAATTCCTATGGCAAAAATGGCAAGAATAAATAAAATCATTAGCCAGTCTACTTTTTTCCAAAGTTTCATAATTTTTTATTATTTAAATTATCTTTCCTAGATTATAACATAAAATAGTGTTTGACAAAAATATGCACGTATTCTAAAATTAAAAACCCAAAAGGGGGGAAATGGGAAAGGAAATGGCAGTAATGCAAATACACGGGAGAGACGAACAACGGACATTCCTTGGGGTCCAGCTCCAAGAATACGGAAAACAAAATCCCGAAATCAGAAATGTTATTCTTAGGATCCTGAGAGTAGAGTCTACTTCTTCTAAATACGACCTCTTGGAGGTGCTGTGGACTCTGTTCGAAAGCTTGGGAATGATAACGGAATTTCTGGGGGAGCTCCCCGTGGTCTCGGCTGAATCGGCCCAAAAGGCCTGGGATGAACTACACGAGGCTGCCCCTGACGTGTTGAATCGAGATACTTTCGACCAATTCCGCTACATCATCGACATGGGCTTTAAGACATCGCTGAACGGGGTAATTCACTCGCCTGAAATTAGACAGAGAGTCGAGCTCATCTTCGCCATGATTATCCGGATGATCCAAATCGAACTTGATCGGGGTAAAACAAAATGAAGGAGGAGCAAAAGAATGAGGGGCGCCGAAAGGCAAGCCTCTTTTTTTATTTATAATTTCAATCCGCCTCCGGCAAGGAATAAAATTTACTTACTAACTCTTGACAAAAAACAAAAATTAATTTAAGATTTATTGTTCCTCGGAAAGGAGGACGCCATGGGAAATACGAGCGCCAGCGAGCGCCAAAATCCCGTTCGGCTTCAATTCGAGTCTCTCGTCGCCGCCCTGCGGATGGAAGAATCCGCCGCCGCCGACTGGCTCGAGGAGCTGCGAAACGATCTGGGCGATATCTTCGCGAATGAAGGCGATGAGGTTTGGGAAAACCTCTCCCTCTGCTACTATATCTGGGCGATAATCGATACGCTCGAGCGAATGCGTGAAGGAAACGCGCTCCCCGAGATTTACGCCGAAGCCTATATCCAGGCTTCGCGTGAATGGAGAACGCCCCGCAGTCCGGAGAGGCAAATGCTGCTCCATACCCTGGAAAAATTTACTTACGCTCCCTTCCGCGAATTCGAGACACTACTCGAAGGCGCTCCGGACGAAAACGAAAGAGCCAAAGCGCTCTGCCTTGAAGCGTTCACCAGGCTTCTCCGCATGATCAAGCTGTCGCGCTAGGCCAAGCTAGTTAGAAAGGAGGTAAAGCAAAAAGCATCCCCGCTTCTCGAGGATGCTTCTTTTTATTTTATAATTTATGAAGCTCTTCTTCCTAGGGCGCCTTTTATTCTTTCTTTTCTCATTTCTTCTCTTTCTTCGTCTCTTCGCGAGACTTCTTTTGTCTTTAACATTTTTGCTGCGGCATCGTAAACGCCTTGTTCAAATTTTTCCGGCGTAAGCGTCCCTTCGTCAAGTTGCTTGAGCCAAAACTCTTTTATGCTGCGAGTGGCCATTTCAGCTCTCTTTGGGTCTCCACCCTCTCTCTCTAAAACAGATTTTACAAAATCTTCCGGACTCATTACTCCGGCGAGCAAACTGCCCACGTCTTCTTCTTTATCCGCTGTTAAATCGACTGCCCTTCTTTCTTTTTCCATATTTTTTTCTCCTTTCATTCTTTCATACTCCGCCGCGACTTCCGGCGGAACTTCTCCTTCTCTAAACATATTTTACAAATTAATGTTTAAAACATTTAATAATAGCATAAATGTAAAATTTTGGCAAGACCTCTAGGCAGCCTTTACCTTCTTTACCCCGGATTTCTTCTTGGCTCTAACTTCTGGTTCCGCTATCTTAAATGCTGCCTTAGCTCTAGCAACTCTTGCCTTTTTACCCTTTTCGCGAAGAGCCCCAAGCTTTGATTCAATACGTTTCCCTCTAGCACGGCTTGTCGCGGCTCCTTTTTCAAACCACGCTTCTTCGGCCGCTTCAGCTTGCCATTTTTTTAATGTCTTTATATCAACATTTAGAAAGATTGGCTCACCACCTTTATCCTTTTTCCCGAGAAGCACTTCTCCTGTTTCTTTACCTAAACTTGTTATTTTCCACCCAGTATCTAAATTCCCCGAATCGCCCACTACCACAACCTTATCACCAATCTTAAATCCAAATTCACCTAAAAATTCTGTTGCTGGTATTGCCTCGAACTCTTCTTTCTCAATTGGTGGTAATTCTTTTTTAACTTTTTTAGGTTTCTTTAAGGGAACAGGTTCAACCTTCGCTTTTTCCATCTCAGCCCTTACTTTATGTTCTTTAGCAACTACCTCAAACTCCTCAACCGGCAGGAGATCTTCTACTGCCGGCTCTTCAACTTCTTCCTCCAAGACCTCTACTGTCTTAACTTTTTCTGGCGACGGAACCCTCATCTCTTGTGCTTTACGAGCCTCTATTTCAAACTCCTCAACCGGCGGGAGATCTTTTGCCAAATCCGTCTTTGCCGCTTCCGCTTCCCGCTCAATTGCCGCAGTCTCCGCTTTTGCTTCCTCAATAACCGGAGCCGCCTCCTCTGGACTCGCTCCGGTCCGCGCTGCGCTTTCCAAAATTTTTGTGGGCACCTCCTGCCCCCTAGCTTTTACAGAACTAACTTCTGTCTCGGCAACCGCCCTGATATCTTCCGCCGTTTCTCTGGTTGCCTCTCTTTCCGCCTCTGCCTCTACCAATTTTTCTTGTTGCTCATAATAATCATTAAGGCGTTCCCAATATTTTCCGATTCCAAATTGGTTAAAAAATCTAGAAACAGCTCCTGGTTTTTTTAATTTTTTTTCCTTGCGGACCGCCTCAAATTCCCTTTGCTCTTTCGCCCCAGCTTCGCTTGACTTCTCGGCTTCTGTCTTTTTATATTCTTTTAATGATTCATCTAATTCAATTTCTCTTGGTGACATAGTATTAAAAAATTAATTTAAATTTAAATTTTTACGTATTTTTTCTATCTGACCCGTTTCTATCTTTTTTATTGCTTTTTCTAAAATAACTCTCTGGCGGCGCGATAATTCAGCCATAATATCAGAAAATTTCCGATAAGCCTCCTCTGCTTTTAAAACTTTTTCTCTCGTGGATAAATTTTTCCCTTCAGTCATACTTGTGGATAGATGTTTTGTTTATATATTTTATCACATTTTTAAAAATAGGTAAAAAAAATCGGCGAACAATATGTTCACCGAATTAACCATCTTTGTTGCCCCCCAGCTTTCTTAGATTTCTATCAACATACGAAATAATAATCCAACCGCTGCCGCCACCCAAGGGAAGCTCTACACTCCGAACAAGAAAAATTGCTTTGCCGCTAACGAAATCTCTTGCCAAAAGATGAACTAAGCACTTCCTGGCAAGCTCGATATCTCGCCGCACCGCAAAAAACTGGAAGAGCGGAAGCCTCACGTATCTCTCGCGGTAAAGAGAGACCTCTTCGTAGATAGTGAGAATAGCCGCAACGAAGCTCGAACTAAGCCCTGGGAAGCGCTCCTCAAGTTTTTTTCTCGCGCCCTCCTTGTCTATTTCCATGCCATACCTCCTTTTGGCAATCCCATCATCTTAACAAAATGAGAGTTGCCGTCAACTCCCATTTTATAAATCCTTAAACCGAAATTTTCCTATCGTAAATATTTTGCCTTGTTTATTTTATGTTCCTCGAAGTTTTTGCTGTAAATCGTTTCTCCGTCTTTGGCGTGGAGAAAAAACCAATAATCATTTGCTTCTGGATAAACCGCTGCCCGGATCGCCCCTAACCCGGGATTTCCGATCGGCCCGGCAGGCAATCCGCGATATTTATAAGTATTATAAGGAGAATTAATCTCCAAATCATCTAGGCTCGGCTGAGTTTCGTATTTTCCGGTCGCGTAATTTACCGTAGCATCAGACTGCAGGGCAATCCCCTCGTCAATTCTTCTCCAAAAAATATCAGCGACTTTCGCCATATCATTGCCGCGCGCTTCTTTTTCAATAATCGAAGCCATGGTTAAAATTTCAAAAATAGTTTTTTTCTGACGGATAATTTCCGCGCGCAATTCCAGCGTTAATTTTTGATCAAAATTCCCCAACATCTTTTTTATAATATGCTCAGCCATTGCCGTCTCTTTATTTTTTTCTCCCAAAAATTCTGCGGGTAAATCTTTATAAATTCTGTAAGTGTCGGGAAACAAATACCCTTCAAGTGTTGCGTTCTTCTGTCCATCTTTTAACCATTCATATTTTTCGGTTTCTGGCTCGTAATCTCTAACCACTTCTAAAAAAATCTCTTTATTGACTACACCTTCGCCGTCCAGATAGCTTGAAATTTCTTGATTATTCCACCCCTCAAGAATTTTGATGTTGCGTTCATTTATTTCACTAATTGACGTAAGGGATTTTGCAACCTCCCAAATTCTCATGTTTTGCTTTAATTTATGTTCTCCGGCCTTAAAATCACTTTGGATTTTTTTTAACCAAACGTAAGTTTCAAAGACAAATTTATTTTTAATAAAATTTTGTTCCTTCAGGTGATGGCTGATTTCATTAACACCCTCCCCTTTTTCAATGATAAAAATTTTTTCCGTTGCGTCTTCGGATGGAGGAACAAAAATAAACTGGCTAGATGCGACTAAAATAATTATGGCTACCAAAAGTAAAATTTTCTTCATAAAATATAATTTATAAATATTTCTTTAAACCTCGTTTCTTAATTTCGTCAATAATCTTTTTTACATCTCCCGCCCTATCTTTTGGGCAAACAAGTAGCGCGTCTTCGGTTAAAACAACTATAAAATCATCCAGACCAATCGTTGCGACTAACTTATTTTTGGGACTATAAACTAAACAATTTTTTGTGTCAATAGAAATATTTTTCCCCCTTATTACATTTCCCGTCTTGTCCCCCCGAATCATTTCCGAAATAATCTGCCACTTACCCAAATCACTCCAAATAAATTTTTCCGAAACCGCGACGGCAATTTTTGGCGCCCGGTTGGTTATAGCCGACTCAACCGATATTTTTTCCAGCTTCGCGTATTCCCGAACTCCTTTGCCGGCAGCTAACTTTTGACAAGCGTTATGCATTTTTGGCTGAAATTTTCTGAACAAATCCAATACTGTTTTTAATCTCCAAACATACATTCCTGTATGATAAAAATATTTCCCCGACTTAATTAATTTTTTACAATATTTAATTTCTGGTTTTTCAACCCACCCGCCAACTTTAAAAATTTTAACCTCCCCGCTCCCTCCCAATTTCTTGCCAATTTTTATATAACTATATCCTTCATCTGGGCAAGTTGGTTTTGCTCCCGGTGTTATAATATACTCCGGATTACTTTTTAAAAAATTTTCCGCTTCGCGAAGCATCTCCCGAAAAGCCGCTGCGTCGGAAATAAAATCATCAGAAGGAAGGCTCGCGACTATTGTCTCTTCTCCAAAACGACGAGCCAAAAAACAACTTTCAAGACACATCGCCGGGCCAGTATTTTTTCCTACCGACTCTAAAATCATATTTTTTCTTGGCAGTCCAGAAATTTCTTTTTTTAATCTTTTAACCATCTTCTGATTTAAAGAAACAAAAAGATCTTCCGTGTTTTTCAAAAGAGGTTTTACGCGATTTACCGTGTCGCGGATAATTGCATTTTTACTAATCAAAGCCTGAAATTGTTTTGGATTATTTTCCCGCGATGCCGGCCAAAGCCTTGTCCCGGACCCCCCGGCCCGAATTACAATTTTCATATTTTAAATATTTTTTTCCAATTAATTATATTTACTAAATAAACCGAAAATCCCGCTAAAATTACTCCGCCCAAAACATCGAGTGGATAATGCACCCCGACATAAATTCTAGAAATACCCACAAGTGTTGACGAAATTAATAAAATAATTCCTAATTTTTTGTTATATAAATAAATTGTAAAGGCTATGGCAAAAGATAAAAAGGTGTGCGCCGAAGGGAATGATCCGTCAGATATTTTCCCTATTAAAAGGTTAACGTCATGGGCGGAAAATGGCCGCGGACGGAAATAAATTAAATTAATTATAATTTTTAAAAAATAGCTAAAAAGCGCAGCCAAGATAATCTCTAAAATCGCGATTGCGTCAGAGCGCCGATCTCTTTTATTAAAAATCGTCCAAGCAACAACCATGAAAGCCATAATAAAAATCAAGTATTCGGCGCAAAAAATTCCGAACCAATCCAAAACTCGCCACTGTCCAGCTAGGTTATTTACGAATTGAAACAGAGAGTAATCCATATTATGTATTATTTTTGACAAATTGGGCAAAAGCTTGTTCCTCGCCCGACCAATTTAATTGTTTTTATTTTACCACCACAACTAAAACATTCTTCATCTCCCCTCCCATAAACTTTTAAAAGCGGGACATAGCTTCCCTTTTTCCCTAAAGCATCAACAAAAGAATCGACCGAAGATCCGTGCCGCGCGATTGCCGCAGAGAGAATTTTACGCAAACAAAGATAAAGATTTTTAATTTCCTTTTTATCTAAAGTATCAACTTTTTTTGTAGGTAAAATTCCAGCGCAGAAACAGGCTTCTTGCGCATAAATATTTCCGACTCCAGCAATAAATTTTTGATCCATGAGAAGCGGCTTTATTTTCGCGTTCGGCTTTTTCTTCAATAAATTTTTAAAATCCTCTTCGGAAAATTTTTTATCAAGAATTTCCGGGCCAAAATTTTCTTTGTCTAATAATTTTTCTACTTCGTCCGTTTTAATTAGCCTTGCGTAACCAAAAAGGCGAAAATCATAATGCCTTAATTTATGCCCATCAGAAAAAGTATAGATAATGTGTGGCCTGCCTATTCCTTCTTCGCCATTATATATTAGTTGCCCCGTCATTTTAAGATGAACAATAATACTCCATCTATTAGACAAATCAAAAATTAAAATCTTAGCCCGGCGCCTTAAATTTTTAACACTTGCTCCCGAAACTTTTTTTTCAAATTCCGCGATCGGCAAATTAACCATCCTTGCCAACCTTACCTCAACGGACTTTATTTTTTTTCCTTTTATTCTCGCAGCAAGTTGCCTTCTAATTGTCTCTACTTCTGGTAATTCTGGCATAAATTAACTAATAGAAGAATTATTTAAAGCCCTTAATTCTTTTTTGTGCCTAGTAATGAAAATAAATTTTACGACCTCAATCAGTAAAAGATTTATTAAACCTAAAAACAATATAATCCCCCAATCCCTCAAACCCAACGGCACGGTTCTTAAAACCTTCTGAAAGAAAGGGATATAAAGCGCGATAAAAAACATTAAGAAACCAAAAATTACAGAAATATTTAAAAATTTATTTTTAAATGG
>JBMORR010000063.1:0-1461 GCA_049322595.1 Patescibacteria group bacterium
TTATACAGCCGCTGAGCGGGGCATTATTTATGATCATAACGCAACGGTTTTGGTTAAGAATATCCCCACTTTTTCACTTTATTTGATTCCAACAGATTTTCCCAAAGACAGTGCGGCAAGGGTAAAATCAATAGAAAATTTAGCAAACGTGATAAGAATCCAGCCAAAGGAAATAGAGGAAAAATTAAGCGGAGCCTCTTCCTACTCCTACTCCCCGGTTATGCTTTTGGAAAACATCGATTACGAAGAGGCTATTCGCCTAAAAATAGAAAGTTATTTTTTATCAGGTATTGAGTTGAAGTTAGAAGGCAGGCGTGAATATTTGAATGAAAGTGGGACTATTTCAGAAAGCCTATCGCACATCTTGGGTTATGTCGGGAAAGTAAATCAGAATGATTTGAAAGAAGGTAAAGATTATAACTCAACTGACTTTATCGGCAAAACAGGTTTAGAGTTATTTTATGAAGATTTACTTCGCGGTCAAAACGGTAAAAGGCAAGTAGAGGTTGATGCCCTGGGTAAGGAGAAAAACATAATTGCCAAAGAAGACCCGGTACGTGGAAAAAATATTACCCTGACTCTTGATGTTGAAATACAAAAAAAACTAGAACAAATAATAAAAAAATACCTTAACGCGGCAAAAAAAACCCGGGCAGCGGCTGTGGTTTTAAATCCAAATAACGGAAAAATTTTGGCGATGGTTAGTTTGCCGGCTTTTGATAATAATTTATTTGCAAGAGGAATTTCTTCGGATGATTATAACACGCTTATTAACGATCCGAATCATCCGTTATTTAATCGTGCCGTGATGGGGGAATATCCATCTGGCTCCACGATTAAACCAGTCATTGCTTCAGCGGCCCTTGAAGAGAAAATTATTAATAAAAATACATCGTTTTTAAGCGTTGGGGGGCTTAGAATTAGCAGTTGGTTTTTCCCGGACTGGTTGGCGGGTGGGCACGGCCTTACGAACGTGACTAAAGCGATTGCCGATTCCGTAAATACCTTTTTTTATATTATTGGCGGGGGTTATGATAATTTTGAAGGACTGGGTGTAGCACGTATCTCCAAATACGCAGAACTTTTTGGTTTTGGAGAAAAATTAGGAATAGATTTACCAAACGAAGCAACCGGGTTTTTGCCGAGTGAGGAATGGAAAGAAAAGACAAAAGGGGAGCAATGGTATATCGGAGATACGTATCATTTATCTATCGGACAGGGAGACCTTTTGGTTACGCCCCTTCAGATTGCTGCCTCTACGACTGTTTTTGCAAACGGTGGAAAATTATATCGTCCGCATTTTCTGGAAGCTATTGAGCTGGGGGAGGTTTCGGTTAGTGATTATTTAATCAGAGAAAATTTTATAAGCAAAGAAAACATGGATATTGTTCGGGCGGGAATGAGGCAAACAGTAACTTCCGGGAGTGCTAAAAAACTTCTCGATTTGCCAGTTACTTCAGC
>JBMORR010000064.1:0-1421 GCA_049322595.1 Patescibacteria group bacterium
AATAAGTACGGGCAAATCGTCTCCTTTTAACATTTCTGTTGCTTCTTCCCCGTCTTCCGCGATTTTTACCGCAATTCCTTCGTGGGCAAATTTTGCGCTATACGCTTTGTTAATAAGAACATCGTCTTCTATAATAAAGACCCATGATTTTTGTTTTTTTATATTCTTTTCTTCTTTTTTCATATTATTTTTTAACGATCAATTTGGCACTGTCCCTTTACAAAACAATTTATTGTTTCTTCCACTATTTCTTGAACACTATGCTGCGCTTTAATTAAATATCCCTTTGCCCCAAGGTCAAGGGCGCGGTCTATAAATTCCACCTGGCTAAAATTACTAAAAACCATTACTGGAATTTCTCGTAAAGCCTCAACTTCGCGTTTTCTCTCCAAAAAGATAAAGCCATCTATTTTAGGTAACCTTAAATCCAGCAATACTCCGGTAAATTTTCCCTTGCGTAATTTTTTAAGTCCGTCTTCTCCATCCCCCGCAAAATCAACGGCATATCCCGCTTGAGAAAATTTAAGAATTGTCGCTTCTCGCGTTGGTTCATCATCTTCAATTATAAGTATTTTGCCGATGAGACCTTTTTTCTTCATACAATACTTTCTAAAATTTCTTTGATTTTTTTAACAATATTTTCGATTTTATACTCACTCTTAATTAAATAATCAATAACGTTAAGATTAAAGGCCCGCTTGATTTTTTCTTGTCCGCCAGAAACACTTACAACTATCACGGGAAGAGCGTGTAAATCCGAGTCTGCTCTAATTTTTTGCAAAACTTCTAATCCGTTCATTCCTGGTAATAAAATATCAAGAGACACTAGTGTAGGTCGCCGCTTTTTCAAAACACTAAGAGCTTCTTCGCCGGTATTGGCAGTTAAAACCTCAATGCCTTCTTTTTCTAATTTTAATTTTAGCGCTTCTTGCAGCGCTTGCTCGTCCTCAACTATCAAAATACTTTTTTTCTGGCTCTTTTTTTTCATATTATTTTTTTATTTTTCACTTCCTAACCCCGTGATCACGTCCCCAACCCTTCTTATAATATCTTCAAGTTTATACTGGCTTTTTACAATATAATCAATCACGTTAAGTTCAAAAGCGCGTTGGATTTTTTCCGGCGTTCCCGAAACCGACACAATTACAACCGGTAAATTTCTCCACTGAGGAGTGGAACGTAAATTGCTTAAAAATTGAAACCCACCCATACCCGGGAGAAGCAAATCAAGCCAGACCAGGTCCGGGGTGTCTTTAACCAGAACTCCGAGAGCCTCTTCTGCGCTTAAAGCGGAAAGTACTCTATATTTTCCTTGTTTTTTTAATTTTGTTTGAATTGCTTCTTGCAAAGCTTCTTCATCCTCAACAACGAGGATGGTTTTTTCTTGTTCCATAACTTGTTCCATAATTTAAGTATACTAT
>JBMORR010000065.1:0-1403 GCA_049322595.1 Patescibacteria group bacterium
TCGAACCGATCGCGGTCGGGGGAAGGTAATTGGTTGGCATACCCTAAAACAGTCAGTTGTTGTAAAATTAGATGAGGGGACAATTATTGAAGTTCCTATAAAAAAATAATTTTTAAAATAATTAAATTTGGAGGAAATATGCCAAAAATTAAAGTCGCAGTCAATGGTTTCGGCCGCATTGGCAGACAATTTTTTGCCATTGCTCAAGATTACCCGAATCTCGAAATTGTCGCGGTAAACGACCTAACAGACCCCGCGACCCTGGCGCATCTTTATAAATATGATTCCGTTTACGGAGTTCATCCGGGAAAAGTTTCTTCCGGAAAAGATTTTATTGAAGTAGGCGGGAAAAAAATAAAAATTTTCGCAGAAAAAGATCCAGCGGCGTTGCCCTGGAAAAATTTGGGAGTTGACGTTGTTGTCGAGTCAACCGGAGTTTTTACAAAATATGAAGGAGCGAGTTTACATCTGGCAGCTGGCGCAAAAAAAGTAATAATTTCTGCTCCGGGTAAAAGCGAGGAAATTCCGACTTTTGTCATTGGATGTAATGAAAATAAATATAACCCTCAAAAAGATCATGTTATCTCTATGGCCTCCTGCACGACAAACGCCATGGCCCCGGTCGCTAAAGTTTTAAATGATAAATTTAAAATTTTAGCGGGAACAATGACAACTTGTCATAGCTATACAAATGATCAGCGATTACTCGATTTACCCCATAAGGATCTTCGCCGCGCTCGCGCCGCCGCGCTTTCCATGATCCCGACTACAACCGGAGCAGCCAAAGCCGTAGAAAAAGTTTTGCCGGAACTCAAGGGAAAGCTGAGTGGTTTAGCCGTTCGCGTTCCGACTCCTTCCGTATCACTTTTGGATTTCGCCTTAATGGTTGAGAAAAAAGTTACGGTAGATATTGTTAACAATGCTCTTAGCGCGGCAGCAAAAAAAGAATTAAAAGGAGTTTTAGAGGTGACCGAAGAACCGCTTGTCTCGGTTGATTATAAAAAATCAAGCTTTTCTTCCATTGTTGATGCGCCCTTTACTATGGTTGTAGGTGGTAATTTAATAAAGGTTCTTGCCTGGTACGACAACGAATGGGGATACAGCACGCGACTTGTGGAGTTCACGGAAATGGTTGGAAAAAAAAATAAATAAACATAAAGCCGCCTTTTTAGGCGGCTTTAATAAAATTAAAATGAAGATTAGTTTGGGAAAAATTTTATTTTGGTCAGCTATAGGGGCGTCTCTTGTTCTAAGTATTTATTATGGTTGGCAAAAAAATTTCTTTTTGGTAAAAAGTTTTATCTTGGGCGCGCTAGCCTTATTTGTTCTTTATTTAATCCAAAAATCAGCGTTTGTAAAAAAATATTATAATGATTCTTTTGGCAATACGCTGCTTGGACTTG
>JBMORR010000066.1:0-1330 GCA_049322595.1 Patescibacteria group bacterium
GCGCGCGCGTCTATCTGCGCCGCGTAATGAAAAACTGCTTGGGGTTTTTCTTTTTTAAAAATGTCTGAAATTTTTTTATCACGGATGTCGGCTTTATAAAATTTTGCCTTTGGATTTATGTTTTCTTTTTTTCCCGTGGACAAATTGTCAATCACAACGACTCGATGGCCACGCGAAACGAGCGCGTCGACAATGTGGGAACCGATAAATCCTGCGCCGCCGGTGACAATAACTTTTGCCATAAATTTCATTTTTAAATTTTAATTATCCTGTCCCTTTTTCCATTTTAAATACGCTTCCATAAATAATTCCAAATCTCCATCTAGTACTGCGTCTGTATCCGATGTTTCAAATTTCGTCCGATGGTCCTTAACCATTTTGTATGGCTGCAAAACATATGATCTAATTTGATTTCCCCATGCCGCTAAAACTCCTGCCCGCAATTTATCTATTTCTTTTGTTCTGGTTTCTTTTTGCAAATGTAAAATTTTTGCTTTTAAAATTTTGAGGGCAGTTTCTTTGTTTTGCGCCTGTGAACGTTCGCGCTGGCAGCTCACGGTAAGACCCGTTGGAAGGTGGACAACTCTAACGGCGGAATACGTCGTCTGTACGCTTTGTCCTCCGTGACCACTAGAAAGAAAAGTGTCAATCCGTAAATCTTTTGGATCAATTTCCACTTCTTTGACGTCTTCTATTTCCGGCAAAATTTCTACGAGAGCAAATGAAGTATGCCTCATTTTCTCCGCATCAAACGGGGAAATGCGAACCAACCGATGAACCCCGGACTCGCTCCTTAACCATCCATAAGCGTACCTCCCGGTAACCCTTACCGTGATACTTTTAATTCCCGCCTCAGAGCCCCTCGTTTCGTCAATAATTTCTGTTTTCCATCCCCTCTTCTCGCAAAACCTAAAATACATTCTAAGGAGCATTTCCGCCCAATCCTGCGCTTCCGTACCACCTGTTCCCGCATGGATACTTAAAATCGCATTAGCCCGATCCTGAGCATCAGAGAATAAAACCAGAAATTCATATTTTTTAAATTGAACAAGAAGTTCGCCATATTTTTTTTCAAGGTCTTCGCGCAAAGAAACCGTCTGATCTTTTTCATCAAGCCGAGCCAAATCCAAAATATCTTCCACCTCTTTTTTTAATTTTTCCCAGATTTCAACTTCTTCTTTCAAATCATTTAATTTCTGACTTGTTTCCCTCGCCACCTCCTGATCTTTCCAAAAATCTGGATCGAGGGTTATTTTTTCCAATCTCGTAATTTCTTTTTTGCTGCTTTCTAACTTCAAAAACTCAAAGGCCTTTTTTATCCTCTGATTCA
>JBMORR010000067.1:0-10318 GCA_049322595.1 Patescibacteria group bacterium
CGCTGGGTTGATATGGACAATGCTTACAAAACCATGGATCTAGATTATATGGAAAGCATCTGGTGGGTATTTAAAGAACTCTGGGACAAAGGCTTGATTTATGAGGGCCATAAATCAATGCACATTTGCCCGCGTTGCGAAACCACCCTTTCCCAATCTGAAGTAAGCCAGGGATATAAAGACACGGAAGATTTAGCCGTGGTTGTAAAATTTGCTCTGACTGACGAACCAAATACTTTTGTTTTGGCCTGGACAACTACTCCCTGGACCTTACCCGGAAACGTTGCCTTGGCGGTTGGCGCGGAAATTGATTATTTAAAAATAAAAATTGGGGAAGAATATTTTATTTTGGCAAAAACTACTGCGGAAAAAACTTTAACAGGCAAGCAGGTTGAGATTATCAAAGAACTAAAGGGAAAAGATCTCGTTGAAAAATCTTACGAACCGCTTTTCCCTTATTTTGATAATTCGGAAAATCGCGAAAGGGGGTTTAAAATTTACGCTGCCGATTTTGTCGCGACAGAAGAAGGGACCGGCGTTGTCCATATTGCTCCGGCCTTTGGCGAGGACGACATGAAACTCGGAAAAAAAGAAAATCTTCCTTTTATTCAACACGTTGATTTCTCCGGCCGTTTCACTTTAGGTGTCAAAGACTTTTCCGGCGAACCCGTAAAACCGACTGCCGACCCCGGAGCCACTGACAAAAAAATCGTGTCCTGGCTCGAAGAACGGGGAAAACTTTTTTCTAAAGAAAAGCATACTCATAGTTATCCGTTCTGCTGGCGCTGCGACACTCCTCTTCTAAACTATTCCACCTCTTCTTGGTTTGTTAAAGTCTCGGACATAAAAGACAAACTCCTCAAGCTGGCAGAAAAAATAAATTGGATCCCTGAACATATCAAGGCCGGCCGTTTTGGAAAATGGTTAGAGGGCGCCGAAGATTGGTCGATTTCCCGCCAAAGATATTGGGGTTCCGTTTTGCCAATTTGGAAATGTAAATGCGGTGAAGCCCGTGTTTTGGGAAGCCGCGAAGAGTTAGAAAAATTATCCGGAAAACAAATAGAGGATTTACATAAACATGTTGTCGATAAAATAACTTTCAAATGCGAAAAGTGCGACGGCGAAATGCGGCGCATTCCCGACGTTCTAGATTGTTGGTTTGAATCCGGATCAATGCCGTACGCCCAAATGCATTATCCTTTTGAAAACAAGAAAAAATTTGAAGATAATTTTCCGGCAAAATTTATTGCTGAAGGTGTTGACCAAACCCGTTGCTGGTTTTATTATCTCCATGTTTTGTCCACTGCCGTTATGGACGACGTTGCTTTTTTGAACGTAATCGCAAATGGCATAGTCCTTGCCGAAGATGGCCAAAAAATGTCCAAACGCTTAAAAAATTATCCTGACCCGAACGAAGTTATAAATCGTTATGGCGCTGACGCTCTCCGCTATTACTTGCTCACTTCTCCGGTAATGAAAGCCGACACGCTCAATTTTTCCGTGAAAGGTGTTGATGAGATGTTTAAAAAATTGATAATGATCTTGTGGAATGTTTTTTCTTTTTACCAGATGTATGCCACAGACGAAATCAAGCCGGCGACAAAGTCAAAAAATATTTTGGACCAATGGATTTTATCTAAACTCCAAATTTTGCTTAAAACTGTAACGGAAAAAATGGACGCTTACGATTTAGTTTTAGCAAATCGCCCCATATTAGAATTTGTAAACGATCTTTCCACTTGGTATCTCCGCCGCAGCCGCGACCGCTTCAAGGGAGAAAATAAAAAAGATAAAGAAGCAGCCCTTGCCACTTTGAAATATGTTTTACTGACATTTAGCAAAATAGCTGCTCCATCAATTCCTTTTATCGCGGAAAAACTTTATCAGGAATTGCGTGGTCCGGAAGAATCAGTCCATCTCGAAGACTGGCCAAAATTTGAAAAGAAATTAGTTGATCGAGAAATGGTAGGCCAGATGGAGGTAGTAAGAAAAATTATAGAAATTGGACTTGCCTCACGCGCTTCTGCTGGGATAAAAATTCGTCAACCACTAAATAAGATTACAATATTTTTTCCGGCAGTAAAAGAAGGAGACAAATTTTTTAAACAAGAAATATGGTTTGATAATTTAATTATCGATGAACTTAATGTTCTCCAAATTGAATGGCAGGCCGGAAATGGGCAAGAGCTAAAAGTTGAGCTAGATACGAATATCACGGACGAACTACGAACCCAAGGCTTAGTTCGTGAAATTGTCCGAACAGTTAACGCTCTCCGCAAGGAAGCGGGCCTCACGATAAACGACCGCATTACTCTTTATTACGATGGAAGCGCGTCGGAAAAAATAATGGCTGAATTCGGAGAAAAAATTAAGAAAGAAACTTTAAGTAATAATTTGGAAAAAGGCCGCGCCGAAGTTTTGGGACAAAAAGAAATTGAGGGGCTCTGGCTTGGCATTAAAAAAATCTAATATGAACATAAAACAAATTTTCGATTTAGGCGTACAAATGGGCATTAACTCTGACTTGCGCGGAAAAACGGCGGTTTTGAAAATGCTGAAAAGGAAAAAAGATCAACACGAAAATTTAAACAAGGAACAAAAGGAAGAATTTGATCTTGAAGCGCTTACTAATCCATATTTGGATAGCCGTATCCATTTTGATTCTGGCAAAAATCCTGTTAAAAAAATTATCGCCGGAATTGATATGGAAGGAGATGAAATTTTTCTAGCCGACCGACTCGGTGCTGATTTAGTTTTGGCCCATCATCCACGCGGAAAAGCACTTGCCGATTTGGCCGATGTAATGCATTTGCAAGCAGATGTCTATGCTCAATATGGGATACCAATCAATGTTGCCGAGGCTGTGCAAAAATCCCGAATCGAAGAAGTTGCCCGCGGCGTAAATCCGGTTAATCATTACCGACCGATTGATATTGCCCGCCTTTTAAAAATCAGCTACATCAATGTCCATACTCCTTGCGATAATTTAGTGGCAAATTTTTTAAAGAAAAAAATCGAAGCAGCTAAGCCTGAATATGTTGGAGATATTTTAAAATTATTAAAAGAAATTCCCGAATACAAAAAAGCGATAGAACAAGGTGCTGGACCGCGGCTTTTCACCGGACATCCGGAAAATCACTGCGGGAAAGTTGCCGTCACGGAAATTACTGGTGGGACGGAACCTTCGGCAAAAATTTATGAAAAACTTTCCCAAGCCGGGGTTGGAACAATTATTGGGATGCATCTATCCGAAGAACACAAAAAAGAAGCTGAAGCTTCTCATATTAATGTTATTATTGCCGGGCACATGTCATCGGATTCAATTGGCATGAATTTATTTTTAGATGAGCTAGAAAAGAAAGGAATTGAAATTATTCCCTGCTCGGGCTTAATCCGCGTAAAAAGATTCAAAAAGAAACAATAATTTTTATGATTTCCTATCTCAAAGGAAAAATCATTTACCGGGGCGACCATTTTGCTATTCTAGAAACCGGCGGCGTTGGCTTTAAGGTTTTTTTACCAGAGTCATATCTTTTGAAATACAAACCCGAAGAAATTATAGAAGTTTTTACTCATGAGTATGTCCGCGAAGACAGGCGCGAACTTTACGGCTTTGGCACGGTCGAAGAATTAAAATTTTTCTGGCAGTTGATTGATATTTCCGGGGTTGGCCCAAAGATGGCGCATAAATTAATCTCTGCCCATAAACTAGAAAAGCTAGAAAAGGCTATTTCCGAGGGTGATCTTGGAATTCTCGGAACTATTCCCGGGGTGGGCAAAAAAACCGCACAAAAAATAATTCTGGAATTAAAAGGAAAATTGGTAACCGGAAAAACTGTTTCTGCTGAAAACGAAATCGTAGACGCGCTTGTCCGTCTTGGCTATTCCAAAAACGAAGCCCAAGAAGCTGTCGGAAAAATTAGTGAGGATCTCGAGGGCGCGGAAAATAAAATTAAGGCCGCTCTGAAAAATTTAGGGAAATAATATTTATGATTGAGCGAATCAACGACAAAAAAGTTTGGAATGATTTTTTACTAAACCAGCCAACCCAGACTGGTATTTTTTTACAAAGCTCCGAGTGGCTTGATTTTCAGGAAACAGCGGGACATAAAATTTGGCGGCTGGCGGTCATGGATAACCAAAAAATCTCGTCGCTCTGCGGAATAGCTGAAACCAATTTGCCGTTTGGGAAAAAATACCTCTATCTTCCCCGCGGACCTATCGAAAGTAGCGAGTCTCTTGTATCTAGTATTTTGTATGAAGAATTAATAAAAAAAATCTCGCAATTGTCCAAAAAATCAATTTTTTTTCGTTTTGAACCGCTTACCGCTCAATCAAAAATACAAAATACAAAATACAAAATACAAAATACCAACCCCGTCCAGCCCGAACATACGCTTGTTTTAGATCTCGCAAAATCCGAAGATGAACTCCTTGCCGCCATGCACGAAAAGACGCGTTATAATATTCGTCTGTCGGAGAAAAAAAATCTTGTTTTAAAAACCGGAAATATTGAAGATTTTTGGAAATTAATAGAAGCAACAACCGCGCGCGACAAATTCAGCTCCCATCCCAGAAAATATTACGAAACAATGCTCAAAAAAATTTCAGGCGATGGAAAAACTGGTATGCGGGTGGAGTTAAAAATAGTTTATTTTGAGAACGCGCCATTAGCTGCGGCAATTGTTGGATATTTTGGAGACACGGTAACTTATATTCACGGCGCTTCGTCAAACGAAAATCGTAATCTGATGGCACCATATTTTCTGCACTGGCAAATAATTCTTGAGGCAAAAAACCTCGGTTATAAATTTTATGACTTCTGGGGAATTAATGAGAAAAAATGGCCGGGCGTCACTAGATTTAAAAAAGGATTTGGCGGATTTGAAATAACTTATCCCGGGACTTTTGATTTGCCAATCAATAAGTTTTGGTATACAATCTACAATCTGGCGAGAAAAATATTTTAAAATCGCGATAAACTTTTGCTCCCATAGCTCAACGGATAGAGCGCAAGCCTCCGGAGCTTGAAATAGAGGTTCAATTCCTCTTGGGAGTAATGGCCTGCCGCGATTTTTTATAAATAAAAAGAGTGAACCCTTGGTCCACTCGCCCCCCCTACTTGTCAGTGATGCAATCTCGGATCCGGCAGGAAGGATTCAACCGCCCGAAAGTTCTCCGTCATGGGCAGACCATGCTTTCGCCAAGCCCACTCTTGTTGTCGCCTTGTCCACTCATCAAGAACGAAGCAAAGCATAGCGCCTGGCAGCCGCACCGGAAGTAGAACAATCACTCCGATCCGCGACTTCTTGAATCCCCCGATCCACCTCGTAATATCCATCTTTCTCTCCTTTTTGGATTAATCGGCGTTATCTGAATCGTAACCCCACTGTGGTTCTTCGATACCCAGCAGTCGCAGTTCCTCACCTCTGAGCCGGCGCCATTCATCAGACAATTTCCGCTTTTCGAAGTCGAGCTCCCGCAACCGACTCTCGATCTCGCTCTTCCGCGAAAAGATTTCCTTCAACCTTTTTCCTTTATCATCAGAAGACATCACTCTGCCCTCCTCCTATCCTAAAATTAATTTATAACCATTAATTTGTCAATAAAAAACTAACGCCAATTAAGCGTTAGTTTTAAAATCTAAATCTAAAATATTAAATCTAAATTTATCGTACTACACCCTTCCCCTCGGCTCCCGGATCACCATCTAAATTTGAGGTAAGCGCTCCGCTGGTTTTTGTAACTATAGCCTCAGTTGATTTATCCGTTGCTGTTAAATTTGTTCCTAAAATCAAAGTTAATAACTTTCCCTTTTCCGCCGCGGTCGGCGTAACCGATACTCCAAAATTTACTCCCAGTCCTCGAACATCAAGCGGCATCCTGTTTAGTGTCCACGTAACCTCGCGCGTCGCTTCGTTAAACTTTAATTCGCCGGCAGTGATTTCATATTTATTTAACCAACTAATGTTTTCTGGCAAAATTGTACTTATTTTTAAATCCGTAATTTCATGTAAAGAATTATTTATGTCCCAAAAAATTCTGTATGAAGTTGTTTCTCCAACCTTCGGCGGAAGCGGACCGCTGCCGACCGCGATATTATCATCATTAAAATAACGCGCAGCAGTTTGCAAAGCTAAATCGCTGTTTATTTTAAAATTAATCTTATTACTTTGGATCATCTCCTCAGCCACGCCTTCCCCGTTTTTTCCGATTTTTACTTCTGCCCAACTATTGGCTTCAAAATCTTTAATCCCCCAATCTTGGAAATCAGAAAATGGCTTTATCTTTAATTGAAAATTAATCGTCTCTTCCGCCCCCGGGACAAGTTTTGCAAGGCCAGAAATTTGCCGTTTTGTCCAAGTAATTGTACCTTGCCGAACTTCTGGTGAAATCTGTGTCCCCACAACCGTTCCGTTATAATCATCTTTTAATACAGACCAATCTAAAATCATTTTATTATTACGCGAAGTCGATTCAAAAACCATTTTTATTTCTACATCCGACAGGTCCGCTTTATCTTTATTTTGGTAAACAATGGCATAATTTAAGGTGTCTCCAAAATTTAGCGCCCGATCCTTGGAGTCGCCGTTTAAAATAAGTGTTGAAAGAATTGCTCCCGTCAAGACATTCGTCTTGAATGAGTTCTCTTTTTGCAAATAAAATTTATCTCCCTTCATAAAACCTATTTGAACTTTCAACTCCTTTTCTCCTTCAGCAGCTGGTCCAAATGATCCCCAAAAATCAATTTCTTTTTCCTCCCCTGCCACCGCCTCAATAACTTCCCAACTTGAAATTTCTTCTTTGCCCTCATTTTCTTTAAAAGAAAAACCTGTTGGCGCAATTACTAAAATTTTTATGCCCTGAAGATTTTCCTCTCCCGTGTTTTTATATTTTATTTTAAAAACTGTTTCTTTGTTTGTTAAAACTCTTTCTGGGCCAGAAAGAGATATGTCCAAAAGGGAGCTCTTTATTTTTGTCACAGCTGTAGCCACCTTTTGAAATTCTGAATTAAAATCCGCTGGCTTGTAAGTCAAAACTACCTGAAGGGTTTGGAGCGTTTCTTCTGCGCCAAAAAGCGTACCTCTAATTTTTATTTCTCCGCTCTTGCCCGCGGCAATGCTTCCAACACGCCAAACATTATTTTCACCGGAAGATATGGGGTCTGCGTCGCTTTGCGCAAAATCTTCCGGCAGCCTAACGCTTATCTCGGCCTGCCCGAGAGGAACTGTTTCGTTATTCTCATATTTTATTACATACTCAACCTTATTTCCTCCCGCAACTATATCCGGAGAACTAATTTCCAATTTTACGTTTTCACCAGTAAAAGCTCTGCCCCGCCCGAAAAAGAAAAATCCCGCCCAAGAAAGCGCTGCGGCGCAAACAAAAAAAACTAACGTCCCTACTATAAATCTTTTTACTCCGCTTCTCTTCTTGTGATAAATTTTTGACATATCCTGAGGTTCTCCTTCTTGATCTTCATAAATCTCCCTTAACTCTTTTTCAATTTCTTTCTTACTCAAATGGTTATCTTTTGCCCTCGGAAGGGTGGGGCGATCAATACTCTCTAACATTTTTTCTTCTTCTACGGGAGGCAATTCTATAACTTTTTCCGCCGCCTCGAGCATTTTCACTTCCTTTGCCTTGCGAGCAGTACTGTTTTTCGTTATTCTTTTTTTAACTTCTTTTTTCTTTTTTTCTTTTGTCCCTGCCATATTTAAATTATTTTAAAAATTATCTAATCCGCCAAAGTAAAACCATATAAATAAACTTTGTCAGAATCCAACAAATACTCTGCCGTTGATGCCGCGTTAACCCTTTCGCCATTTCCCGACTGCCAGGCTAATTGCCAACTCCTTGGGAAGGTTAAACTATTTATAAAAGTTGATTCCACTCCGGATTGCTTTTGGACTAATAGCTGATAAATTGTGGCTGGAGTTTTTGATTGCCCTATTCTTTCCTTAAAAGAGTTCCACCAGGTTTTTTCCGATACGGGGAGGGAAATCCTAAACGGCAAAATATATTCCATGGTGACTGTCACCGTCTCGCCCGGATCAACTTGTATCCAATTGCCAAAAACTGTTTTTCCGGATTCGTTGAAGATTGTTGTCCCGCTAGAGGCATCCACTAGTTCTCCCGCCTCGCTGTTTTTCAAATCAATATCAACCTTATAATCACCCTCTGGCTTTTCAAATAAATCTTTTGACGGAGCTTCAAAGCCTGAAGCAGAAATAAGAGTGCTTCCGGCAGGAACATAAACTCTAAGATAATTGACATTCCTAACACCAGTAAATAATTCTCTTTTAATTCCCTCGTGCGTTCTCGTGACGGTCAATTTATTTTTAACATAACCACCTTCAACAATGTTTGTTTCAAGGCCAATATCCTGTTTAACCACCCAATCTGTCTTTTGACCGGCAATATTAGTATTTACTACGGCCAGATAGTCGGTTTCTTCTGGAACAGGCTTTACTTCTCCGCCCCAATCAAAATTTTTAATTTCGTGCTCTATTTCTGGCGAGCTAGAGTAAAGCAAAATATCTTTTTGACTAAGCGCCCGAATAAGCGCCACCAGAATTTCACCAAATTGTTTTGGTTCAGCAGAAATTATTTTATCTATCAGCTCTGGAGCCATATCGCTGATAATTTTTTTTGGTTTATTTTCTACTTTGTCATACTCGACTTCTACTGTCATCTGGACTTCTTCAATAAAATTTTCTCCGTTTAAAATTTTCCCATATTCTGGCATTTCTATCGGACCGACAATATCTAAAAGATTGGCGACAAAATCAGCATTAATAGCAATTACGCCGTCGACAGTCGGCCCACCACTTTTCTCATAAAACCATTTTATTTTTTGCGCAGAAGTCGGAAAATCAAAAAACCAATTCGCGTCTTGAAGTTGCCACCTAGCGTTAATTAGCTGCAATGGTTTAGGCGCAACTATTCGCTCACGGAGAGAACCTTGAAAATCATACGATCCTCCCCCGGGAATTTCCATATTTTTTATTTCTCCCCTATCAAAATCAACCAAAGCTAAACTTCCGATAAATCCTCCTGTTGGCCTTACCTCTCCCGGGTTTTGAAAAATAATCAAATACCTTTTATCCATCTCATCCCCTAAAAATTTGACCATCAAGTCAGAAACCGAAATTAAATTTTTCATACCGGAAACTAACTGCGGAAGTTTTCCCTGTAAAATTTGAAAAGCCTCTCTCTTGTCCTCAGGCACGGCCTGGATTTTAACACCGTAAATTTTATCTGAGGCTAAGGCTACATCCGGTAATGTTGCGGATATCTGATCGCGTAAAATTTTTAATTTCTCTGTTAATTTTTTATCTTTCCCTGCCGTAGAAAAATCTGCCAGATTCCTTAAAATTTTCTCTCCCGCAATGGTTAATTTTTCTCCGGCAAAAAGAAGCGCCTCGCCTGCTTCCAATTTTTCTCCTCCGCTCGGCATTGCCCGGATTAGATTTAAAACAGTCGAATTAATCTCGCTAATTTCTTCTCCTGAGCGATAAAACGCACGCGCTGCCTGACCAAAACTTTCCGCCGCTCCAGAAAAATTGGCATTCATTATTTCTACGCCGCCCGCTGATAAATTTGTGTAAGCCTCCTCAGCCGTCTGGAGTGTTTTTCTTTCTGTATTTTTTAAAGATTCGTAGTAAGAAAATGTTTGAAGGGGCAAAATAAAAAGAAAAGCCAACGCCCCAAAACCTAACAATTTTTTACAATCAGCAAAAGCAAATCTTAAAAATTTAAAAAATCGGGGAATAGCAATAATTCCTAAACCAAAACTTCTAAATAATCTCTCCGGACCGCGGAAGAAAAAAGAAAAAAAACTCCTAATACTTCTTGCCAGAGCAATTCTTGCCCGAATAATAGCCAATCTGTCTATCTTCCTGCGCCCTATCGGCGAATCTGATTTTGCTTGCGTTTTTGGTTTTTCTTGAAGGACTACTGTGTCATGTTTTTTAGCCACTACCACTTTTTTCAAATCTAAAATATGTGGAGATGGGTGGTCACCCAGGACCGGGGATTTTTTTATTCTCGAATTTTTTTTAATTCTTGCTGGCATTTTGGTAAATTTGCAAAGTTTTTTCGGCCAATCTTTGCCAACTATATTTTTTAACTTGTTCTAATCCCGCTGCCACAAGCCTCTCCCGTGTTGGTTCGTCCGACCAAACAAATTTTATTTTTTCTATAATATCCTCTTCGTTTTTGGGATCAAAATAAACTGCCGCGTCGCCATAGATTTCCGGAAGACATGATGAATTTGACGCAACGAGTGGCAATCCATAACTCATTGCTTCGAGCC
>JBMORR010000068.1:0-10274 GCA_049322595.1 Patescibacteria group bacterium
CATCGTTTTGGCGTGAAGCAGCGGCAAGCGTTGAAGGGAGACAAAGAAAGTCCGCATTTTCTTTCCATGACTGCCACGCCGATTCCGCGGACAATGTCTTTGGTTTTTTATGGTGATTTGGACATTTCGGCTATGAAAGAATTACCTTCTGGAAGAAAAAAAATTTTAACTAAAGTTGTCCCCAGAGAAAAAAGAGATGCGGCCTATGAATTTATAAAAAAAGAGGTGAAAAACGGTCGGCAGGTTTTTGTGATTTGTCCGTTAATTGATGTTTCCGACAAACTTGGTGTTAAATCAGCGAAAGAAGAATATAAAAAATTAAGCAAAGAAATTTTTCCGGAATTAAAAATTGGTCTTTTACATGGAAAGATGAAATCGGAAGATAAAGAGAAAATAATGAAAGAATTTTTGGAAAATAAGATAAATATTTTAGTTTCTACGTCTGTTGTGGAAGTCGGGGTTGATGTGCCAAATGCGACAGTTATGATGATTGAAGGTGCGGAGCGTTTTGGTTTGGCGCAGTTGCATCAATTTCGGGGGAGAGTAGGGCGTTCAGATTTTCAGTCATATTGTTTTTTGTTTTCAGATAGTGATAATGAAGAATCGGCGAAAAGATTATTAGTGATGACAGTCTGTAGCGATGGGTTTGCTTTGGCAGAGAAAGATTTAGAATTTCGCGGTCCGGGAGAGGTTTGGGGAGTGCGGCAGTCGGGAATGCCAGAGTTACAAATTGCCTCGCTTGCTGATTACACAATTATTAAGGAGGCGAAAACGGCGGCAGAAAATTTAATAAAAAAAGATCCGGAGTTGGAGAAATATCCGGATCTCAAGACAATGGTCGGAAGTTTAGAAAAAGAAGTGCATTTGGAATAATTTATTTTTTTGAAACAAACGGATTGCCCCGGAGATAAAATCTCCAGGGTTTATTTTTATATTCACCGGCATAATCGATACCAACTCTTTTCGCGGCAACAACATCTCGTGATTTAATTTTTATACCGCGATCTTCAACCCATAAAATATTTTTTGTAAGATCAAGCGTGTTCAGGGATTTATCAATTTTTAACGCTTGGCAAAGTTTTCCTGGCCCATTTGTTAAATTACAAATCGGCATTTTTGCTTTACGATTTTTTTTAATCAAATCAATGCCGTCAGCCGGCTCCAAGGCGCGGATTAAAATTGCGGCAGGATAATTTTCTTTTTCTGTGACAATATTAAAACAATAGTTTAATCCGTAGATCAGATAAACGTAGGCGTGCCCAGGAAAGCCAAACATTGGCGCCGTGCGGAGAGTCTTTCCGCGGGAAGCGTGAGAGGCGAGATCGTTTGGCCCGACATAACCCTCCACTTCAACAATTTTTCCGGAGATAATTTTATTGCCGATTTTTCTTACCAAAAATTTACCCAGGATTTCCTGGGCAACTTTTAGAGTATTTCTATTGTAAAAATTTTTTTTAATTTTCTTCATTTTTTTCTGCCGGCTGCCGTCCGTCTAATTGAAGATATTTTATCGCTTCGGCAATGTTTTTTATTTTTGTAATTTTAATTTGGCTTTTAACTTGCTGTTTAAAATTTGGAGTTAAGATTTCCTTAAATCCCATTTTTTCCGCTTCGTTAATTCTTTTTTCAATTTGGCCGGCAGCGCGAACCTCGCCGCCCAATCCGACTTCGCCAAAGGCAAGCATTTCCCGCGGCAGAGATTTATTTTTAAAAGCGCTGGCGACGGCTAAAATAACAGCCAAATCACAGGCAGGTTCTTGAATTTTATATCCGCCAGCAACGTTTAAATGAACATCGTGGGTTCCTAAATTTATTCCCGCTCTTTTTCCTAAAACCGCGAGTAACAACTGTAAGCGGTTTAAGTCAAAGCCGCCAGAGCGGCGCTGCGGATAGCCAAAATAAGTTCGGGAAACTAGCGATTGAATTTCAACCAAAAGCGGTCGCGAGCCTTCAATAACACAAGTTGTGGACGAGCCGGCAATGTCGCTATCGCGCTCCTCAAGAAAAATTGCCGAAGGATTTTTAACTTCGGTGAGGCCGCCGGATTGCATTTCAAAAATTCCTACTTCGTCGGTTCCACCGAATCTATTTTTTACGGTGCGGAGTAGGCGATAGGCGTGAAAGCGGTCGCCTTCAAGATATAAAACTGTATCAACTAAATGCTCTAATGTTTTTGGACCGGCGACTTGACCTTCTTTTGTGACATGGCCGATGACAAAAATCGGAATATTATTTTTTTTCGCGACTTCCAAAAGTTTTACGGTGCAGGCGCGAACCTGGTTTACGCTGCCGGCTTCGGAGGGAAGCTCGGGAGTAGCCATTGTTTGTATTGAATCAATAATCGCCATAGCCGGTTTTAATTTTTCTATAGTAGAACAAACAACATTAATATTTGTTTCTCCCAAGAATTGGAGTGTTGTAGTTTTTAGTCCCAAACGATCCAGTCGCATTTTAATTTGCTCAGCAGACTCTTCACCAGAAACATAAAGCGTATTTCCATTTTTTGTTGCCGCGGCCATTTGCGCGACAAGAGTTGATTTTCCGATTCCCGGTTCGCCGCCCAAGAGAACAAGCGAGCCCGGAACGATCCCACCACCCAAAACTTGGTCCAGTTCGCCAATACCTGTTTTAATTCTAGCAAAGTCTTTGCCAGTAACTTCATTAAAATTCAAAACTTTTCCCATGGGGATTTTTTCCATTACCCGAGATTTTTGATTTTCCGATTTTATCGCCTCCGAGAGCGTTCCCCACGCGCCACAATCCAAACAACGCCCAGCCCACTTGGTGGATTGAGCGCCGCATTTGGAACACTCATAAATTGTTTGGTTTGGGGTCATTAATAAAAGTGGTTTTATAAATTAAAAATCGAAGGGGCGATATATGTAAGTCTTTATGTCTGATTTACCTCGTTCCCGAGTTTTTACTATTTGAACATATGCTTCGAAAGTTTTGTCTCCGCAGGCTCTGGAGACTTTTACCGTCTTCCCTCCAACGTTTATATCTATTGATCCACAAAATCCACCCATTTCTACTATTTTCCCGTCGGCGTACATAAAATTATGGCCAAAGGCGTTAGACCAGAGTAAGTCGCCAAATTTTAACCCGCCCCGGGCATTAATTTTATTTAAAGCATCTTCAATTCCATTGGCCTCAAAGACAAGATATTCACTTGCAGCAAGACCACCCCTACTATACTGAGGAATCCGATGTTTTGTCCTTCCTGCGCAATTGAGCAATTGATGAGACCATGTCAAACAATCGCCAATGATCACGCCGTTATTGCACATAAGTTTTGCCAATTGCTCATTATAATAGGTGGCAAGGGGGGTCCAGCATTCTTGCGGTCCACGTCCTCCAGAGCTACAATCGTCCAAGTCTATAAAATTTTCACATCCCTGTGGTAAAGGTAAATTATTTTTTTTCAAAGAGCAAAACATGGCAGTAGCCATCCTGGCTCCACCAGAAGTGCTTTGGCAGCCGTCTGTCCATCCTCCTTTAATATAACCACATCCTTTATTCTTACAAATTTCCAGCCACTGGGGCAGGATTGATCTTAAGTTTGCGATACGGGCTTCGTAACTTCCAGGATCGGATTGACAGAGGGAAGCGGCTTTTGCTGCGGGAGTATCTCCTGTAGCCGGCGGTAAAGTTGATCCTTCGGTTGAAGAGTATGTTTCCGCGTCAAATCCTCCTGTGGCAAAACTAACAATTGCGTCCATGGGCAAATTAACTCTTTCAATGTACTTTACCTTTAAAGATTCAAATCCTACTAAGTTTGGATTAATAACATAAAGCAATAGATACGAAGTCAAGGCAATAACCAGGCCAACCAATGAGCTTTCAATAAAACTTTTTGCCGTAGAAACTCTGTCTGCCGCGCCTCCGGCCGTAAGCCAGAGAAGTCCTCCGATTACAATCATAATTCCCGCCAGAACTCCCACTATGCCAATCGCGTATTTATAAATTGCCGCAATATATTGGCCAATCCAAGGGATCCAAATGTATCTGTTTGGCGCATCTCCTTGGAGAGTCAAATCTGTGAACTCGGAAAAGCTTGGAAGGGTGGGGAGGGGGATTTCTAAGTTCGGGGTGACAGATTCGAACTGGTAAGGAGTTGGCGTAGAAGAAAGAGAGACGCCTCCCTCACAAGTTGTTTTGGTCTCATCACAGCACCAAGCAGCCGTGGCAATACCACCACACATGGATTTGCATATTTCCTTACTGTCGTCGCAAAGTTTTTTACATTCATCTACTGACGAGGTGTAAATTTCAAAAGAAGTTACAAGGCCCTCATCAAGAATTGTGCCATCGCTTCTCCTTGGGGTAAACTTGCAATAGTTAGTCAGAGCGGGTGTTTCTGTCACGCCGCAGGTTGTGCGACTAATATCGCATCCTTCGGGATTTTGAAACGGTGCTCTCCAGGATTCGCAGTCGCTTATTATACTAGTAATTGATTCCCTGTTACATTTTGTTAGACACTCAGCTTCTTCTATTTCTTTAATCCATGGCCTGTGGTCAGCGTCAGAACCTTCTAAATAAAGAATATTTCCGCTACTGTTTCTTGGTATATATTCACATTTAATAGTTGCTGCTGAAATTGATTTTCCCGTTAACGCAGATAAAATAAAAAATACTGAAAAGGCAAGAAGAAAAAATAATGAATTTGATTTTTTCATAAATTATTTATTGTAATTGAAGCCTTTCCAGTCGGCCGGTTTGGTTGTTAGTAAAAGTTAAATATCTGCCGTCAGAGGTAACCGCCACATTTTTCGCGGTAAAAGACCCGTAGGGGACGGCAACCAAACTTCTAAGCCCCGTTGTTAAATCTATTTTATAAAATGAATCGGGAATAGAACTGAAGAGTTCTGGTTGGAATCCAGCGCCAGTTTCCATAGTTTGAGGTACAGCACAGTAAACAGTTTCGTTATTGGCAAAGGTGCATTTATCAGCCCAGGTATTTACAGAAAGACTTCTTCTTCCTGCCCCTATATCATCTCCCTGCGCGCCAACAATCCAGAGAAGGGGTTTGTAATCTGAGGCGGAGTTATAAACAGAATAAAGCAGGCGGTCGCCAGTTGTTGACCACTCAGACTGGAATCCCTGTCCTTCAACAGTAAGGCCCGGGAAATTTTCATGGTTTTGTCCTACTAGAAGAATTTGTTGGCGTTCAAAGCCCATTGCTTGACCGGTGCGGGAAGTAGCGATGATTTGATTGTTGGGTGACCAATTTACTTCGACTTTATCCGCGTTATTTCCCAATGGTTCAATCGCTTTTACGCCCGAGCCGTCAGGACTGGCAACGAAGAGCCAGCGATTATCTGGATCAATGCCAATACTTTTTCCGGCGATTTGGTCTCCGTTGGGAGAAAAGCTAAAATCTTCCCAATGTTGTGGGAGGGTATATTGTTTTTCCGCGGTAAAATCATAAAGGACATTTGCGCCATCTGGAAATTCTAAAATTGCTTTATCGGTTGTTGGTGACCAGTTTACTTTTTCTACATTTTGAAAATTTTTATCGGATAATTTAACCGCGTTTCCATTTTCATCTACTCGGTAAAATTTTCCGTCGGTAGAATCATAATAAGCGATATCTTTCCCGTTTGACGATAATTTGGCGTTAGCTACTGGCTTATTGACCAGCGTGCCAACCCAGGTTACATCGCCTTTTGCCACAGAGGAAATTTCCGGAGGCAATTGGGGGGGCGGTGTGAGTGATGGGGCCAGAATTTGGGTTGGGGTAGCGGAAACTTCGACAGGAGTTGGCGGACCTTCTAGCGCTCGGCCAAGTCCGCCGGGAGTAACAGTCTCATTTGTAATCGGAGCATTTACAATCGGAGCAGTTGGTCGGAAAAAAACATAATACATTAAATATCCAATACCAAGAGTAACACCAATAAAAATTACAACGACTAAGATTTTTTTCCAATCCATAAATTTAGAAGTTAGAAATTATAAAATAGAAAATAGAATATCAGTTACGCCATGTTTCTGAGAGACTTTATTCTTTCTTCGGCTGGAGGATGGGTAGAAAATAATTTATGAAAAAATTTTCCCGTTTTTGCTCCAAAAGGATTTGCAATATAGAGATGGGCTGTTGCGTCGTTTGCCATTTTCATGGGTTGGCTATATGAAGAAATTTTTTCCAAGGCCTTAGCTAAACCTTCGGGGTAGCGGGTTAAAAGCGCGCCATCAGCGTCTGCTAAAAATTCGCGTTTTCTGGAGATCGCGAGTTGTATCAACTTTCCAACCAGAGGGGATAGAATTGCTAAAATTATTCCAACTATAATTAAAATCGCGCCAATTTGCCCGCCACCTTCACGGTCATCGCGCCTTCCTCCAAAAAACCGGAAGCGCAGGAGCCAATCAGAGAGCAGGGCAACAACGCCGACTAAAACAATAACGATCATCGCGAGGCGAATATCATAATTTTTAATATGAGAAAGTTCGTGGGCGATAACTCCTTCCAACTCTTCGTTTTCTAGCCGTTCAATAAGGCCGGTGGTTAGGGCAATAGAAGCATGTTTTGGATCGCGGCCCGTTGCAAAAGCGTTTGGCGCCGGATCGGGAATCAAATAAATTTTCGGCATAGGCAAACCCGCAGTAATGCAAAGATTTTCTACCATTCTGTAAATATATGGGTTATCATTTTTTTGAATTGGGCCTTTAGCGCCGGACGTCCAAAGAGCGACTTTGTCCCCGCCGTAAAAACTTGTGAGTGCCATTACTAAAGAAATGATTAGGGCAAAAATCAGCGCTCCGTATGAATCGCCCGTAAATTTTCCAAAAATCCAACCTAGAGCGATTACGAAAATAATAAAAATCGCGATTAACAAAAAAGATTTTCGCTTATTTGAAGTGATTTGTTTATACATAAACAGGTTTGAGATTTGGGAATTGAGAAATTAAATCTCAATTCCCATTTTCCAAATCCGTTTTTTAGAATTTTACTGCCGGAGCTTCTCTTTGTGCCGCTTCTTCTATTTCAAAAAATTGTTTTGATTTAAAGCCGAGCATTCCGGCAATCATGTTAGTCGGAAATTTTTCCAGTTTAATGTTGAAGTCACGAACATTGCCATTGTAAAATCGGCGGGCGGCCTGGACTTTATTTTCCGTATCAGAAAGCTCATCTTGCAATTGTAAGAAATTTTGCGACGCCTTAAGGTCGGGATAACTTTCTGCTACGGCAAAAAGAGATTTCAAGGTTCCGGCGAGCATATTTTCCGTTTTAGCGATTTCTGCCGGATTTCCGCTCTTTTCCGCGTCTATGGCTGCAGCGCGGGCCAAGGTTACTTTTTCAAAAACTTCTTTTTCATGGCCAGCGTATCCCTTGACCGCTTCCACGAGATTTGGAATCAAGTCATAGCGGCGTTTTAGTTGGACATCAATATCAGACCAAGCCTCGTCGGTACGATTTCTTAAAGTGATTAAACCGTTATAGGTGGCGATGAGCCAAACGACAATTAGCCCGACCGCACCTAAGGCGATCCATAGAATATACATAATTTAAATAGACGGCTAACGACAGACAGCTGACGACACAATGGTTGTTAGTTGTGAGTTGCTAGCTGATTAGTTGTCTTAATTCTTTTATTATTATATAATGGAAAAACGTGAAAGTCAAAGCTACCTTTGAAGTTTTTTATGTCTATAAATTCATCAATTTTTAAGGCTTACGATATTCGCGGAATTTATCCGCAGGATTTAAACGAGGAAACCGCTTATCTTGTAGGACGGGCAATGGTTAAAATTACTGGTGCTAAAACAGTAGTGGTTGGCCATGATGCCCGTTTTTCGTCAGATTCTTTGGTTAAAGCTGTTATGAAAGGCATTACTGAACAGGGGGCGGACGCCATTGATATCGGCCTTGTCACGACGCCAATGCTTAATTTTGCCGTGGCAGAATATAAGGAGCATGAGGCGGGGATTATGGTGACCGCTTCACATAATCCAAAAGACTATAATGGTTTGAAGTTATGCTATGAAAATGCTTTGCCTATCGGCGAAAGTACTGGAATGGTTGAACTTAAAAATTTGGTGATGGATGGAAAATTTTCCGATGTTTCAAATCGCGGAAAAATTATTAAAAAAGAAATTTTGGATGAATACATAAAAAAAGTTTTGAGTTTAGTTGATTTAGAAAAAATTAAACCATTAAAAGTTGTAGTTGATACGGCCAATGCCGTGGGGTCAATTCCTTTGCCGGAAATTTTTAAAAGAATTCCTTGTAAAATAATTCCGTTATATTTCGAACTCGACGGAAGTTTTCCAAACCATGAGGCAAATCCATTGAAAGAGGAAACCCTGGAAGATTTGAAAAAGAAAGTTTTGGAAGAAGGGGCGAACCTTGGTGTGGCAATCGATGGCGACGCCGACCGGATTGGATTCGTTGATGAAAAGGGCCAAACGGTTCGCGCGGATTTGATTTTGACTTTAATCGCGCAGCAATTGCTTAAAAATAAAACTAGCGAAAAAATTCTTTATGATGTGCGCTCCAGCAGAATCGTGAAAGAAGTTGTGGAAGCCGCCGGTGGGCGGGCAGAAATGTGCCGCGTTGGTCATGCGTTAATAAAAAAACAGATGTGGGACAATGGTGCGTTTTTTGCCGGAGAATTTTCTTCGCATTTTTATTATCGAGATTTCTATAATGTTGAATCAGGGGATTTAACAATGCTTAAATTATTGGAAATTATAAGCCAATCCGGAAAAAGTTTTTCGGAAATTGTGGCGCCGCTTTTACGGTATTACCATTCTGGAGAAATAAACTTTAAAGTGAGCGATAAAGAAGGAAAGATTAAAGAACTAGAAGAAAAATATAGCGCCGTGGCGAGCGAAGTTTCTCATCTCGACGGGATTCGTTTGGATTTTCCCGATTGGTGGTTTAATGTCCGGCCATCAAATACGGAACCTTTATTAAGATTAAATTTAGAGGCGAAAACAAAAGAATTAATGGAGGAGAAGAAAAAAGAATTAACGGAAATTATCAGTAAATAATATGATCGGTGTTTTTGATTCCGGCGTTGGAGGATTGACAGTAGTTCGGGAAATTTTTAAAGAATTACCGGATTATAAAATTATTTATTTTGGCGATACGGCGAGAACTCCTTACGGCACGAAAAGTAGGGAAACAATTATAAAATACGCTCGCGAAGACGCGAAATTTCTTCTGGATCATGGCGCGAAAATCATTGTTATCGCCTGTAATACCGCTTCGGCTGTTGCGGCAGATGTTTTACGAAAAGAATTAAATATTCCGGTCTTAGAAGTGATTATGCCGGCGGTCCGGGCGGCCGTATCTGCTACGCGCGGAAAGGTTGGTGTAATCGGAACACGCGCCACAATCTTAAGCGGCATTTATGAGACAATGATCAAGAAGGAGAGGGAAAATATACAGGTAGAAAGCCAGTCTTGTCCGCTTCTTGTTCCGCTTGTTGAGGAGGCCTGGTTGGATCAGCCGGAAACAAAAAAAATTGTTAAAAAATATCTTCAGCCCCTTAAAAATAAACAAATTGATACTTTAATTTTGGGATGCACGCATTATCCAGTATTAAAAGAAATTATAAAAATACGGATTAGTAGAAAGGTTAAATTAGTTGATTCTGCCGAAGAGGTAGTTTGTGAATTAAAGAATTTTTTAATTAAAGATAGCGAAGTCGAAAAGAGTTTGGCAAAAGATGGGGAGCATAAATTTTTTGTTTCTGATCTTACGCCGCAAGTTCCAAAAATTGCGGAAAAATTGCTAGGCCAGGCCGTGAAATTCGAAAAAGCGGAGGTCGGTTAAAAATTAATTTTTTAAATTTTTTTCTATGTTTCTCACAATAATAGTTTTTATATTAATTCTCGGCTTGCTTGTTTTTGTCCATGAACTTGGCCATTTTGTCGCGGCAAGAAAAAATGGCGTGAAAGTTGAAGAGTTTGGTTTTGGTTTTCCGCCAAGAATTTTTGGGGTTAAGCGCGGCGAGACGATATATTCCTTAAATTGGATACCGCTTGGAGGTTTTGTTAAAATTAAAGGAGAAGACGGAGAAAACAGGGAAGACGAAGATAGCTTTTCTCATAAAAAAATCTGGCGGCGGGCAATTATTTTAGCGGCCGGGGTTTTTATGAATTTTGTTTTGGCGGCGGTTCTTTTATCAGTCGGATTTATGATTGGGTTGCCACAGGTTATAAATGGAGAAAACGGCTACGCGAAAATTAGCGACGCTAAAGTCCAGGTTGTTCAAATTTTAGAAAATACGCCGGCAGCAGACGCAGGATTACATCCCGGAGACGCGATT
>JBMORR010000069.1:0-1279 GCA_049322595.1 Patescibacteria group bacterium
TGGATGTTTTATAGACGCATTGTTGACATTTGTGAAAATTTCACTATACTGGAATATAGTGTTTGAATTTTATCGATAGCGGGGTGGAGCAGTCTGGCAGCTCGCATGGCTCATAACCATGAGGTCACAGGTTCAAATCCTGTCCCCGCAACAAGAAGGGAAAAAAGAGTGAAGCGTAAAATGCAAAAGGTAGGTTTATCTTGAGTCTTGCGCTTTGTGTGGCAGGGTAGCTCAGCTGGTTAGAGCACAGGACTCATAAGCCTGGGGTCGTGAGTTCGAATCTCACCCCTGCTACAAAAAAATACGGGGGCGTAGCTCAGCTGGTTAGAGCGATTGCCTGTCACGCAATAGGTCGCCGGTTCGAGTCCGGTCGTCCCCGCAAAATGAGAAAACAACCCAATGAAAGGGTTGTTTTTTAATTTTGGTTTGACAATGCAATTAAGTTGGATTTTGTGGTAGAATTAGGGGGTGAGAAGTAAAAAAGGAAAAATAATAAAAATATGCTAAAGGAATTTAAGGAGTTTGCGATCAAGGGGAATGCGATGGATATGGCAGTGGGAATTATCATTGGAGCGGCTTTTGGAAAAATCGTCAGTTCGTTGGTTGAGGATATTATTATGCCACCGATCGGAATATTGCTGGGTGGAGTTGATTTTTCAAATTTGGCCATTACGCTGAAAAAAGCCTCGGACGGCGCGGCGGCGGTTACTCTTAATTACGGAATTTTCATAAACTCAGTGATCGATTTTGTCATAATCGCTTTTGCCATTTTTATTCTAATTAAACAGATAGAAAAACTAAGGAAAAAAGAGGCGGCGAAGGTTGCCAAGTCGACAGAAGACACTTTACTGCTGAGAGAGATACGGGACTTGTTAAAAAGATAATCCTCCCCCGTTTAATGCGGTAAAGGTCGTCATATTGACCAAAGGCGGATTTTTTGCTATCATGTATTTTAGTCCTGAAAATAAAGCATTTTTCGCAAGAAAGGTGTTTTTGTTTACCCCGGATTAAAATAAAGGTCGAACGTTTAAAAAAAGAATTAATTTGCATAATTATCACAAAATATATGGTATTATTTTTTGTCGGTGTTTTGGAGATGATTATCATAACGGTGTGGACGAAATTAGTCGTTAAGACCAGAATTTTCGCCAGCGGGGCGATCACATTGGTCAATGTGCTAATTTGGTATTATGTCCTGCAGACAGTTGTTGACAATATCAGCAACTGGAGATTGGTTTTGCTGTACGCCCTTGGGTGCGCAGTAGGGACAATTATCAGT
>JBMORR010000070.1:0-10045 GCA_049322595.1 Patescibacteria group bacterium
CCATATATTGCGCGATTATAAAAAAAGACTGGGAAAAAAGCCAAGCCAAAAGAAAAAAGGAAAGCCGCGACCTTTGGCCACTTCAAATTTTTTCTATAAATTATAAATAACAAAAGAAGAGCTGCCCCAACCCAAATAATCTCTGATAATCTGACCGACATTGCCAAACCAAAAAACAATCCAGAAAAAACATAATCCAAAAAATTCCAACCCCCTCCTGATTTTTTCCTCCCCACTAAAAAATAAAATCCTGCCAAGATGAACGCTGTGAACAAAACATTCGGAAAAAATCCCCGGCTCGCGTAATACCAAAAAGCCGGATGAACCAAAAGCAAAAATGAAGACCAAAGAGCAATCCGCCGATCAAAAATATTCTTGATAATTTCATAAAAACAAAAAACTGCCGCCACGGCAAAAAATGGCGTAAGCCACCAAACAATCCCTAGTGTAAAAATTTTCGCCAACCAACCGTAAATCAAAATCAATCCTAAAAAACTTCCCGGAATAAGATTTCCGCCAGAAACAGTAATGCTCCGCGGATGGACTATCCCTCCGGTCGTAAGATTTAGAGGTTCAAAAACTTGAAGTGTCCCTTCCGTAACATAATTTTCAATAAAAAAATAATTAGCCGCTTCGTCCGGAGAATTAAACTTCGCTCCTGACGCTGCCGTTCCCAAATAAAACCAAGAATAAATAAAGAAAAAAATAAGGGCCAAAAAAATTAACGCTGTTTCTGCCCTATTTTCCTTTATCCATTTTGTGATAAAATACATAAATATAAGCTTTTTTACCCTATATTTTCTGCTCAAATGACCCTCAGATTACCTTATTGTATCATCATTTCCTTGATTTTGACAGTCGGCTTGCTCGGCAATTTTTTTCTTTGGGAAAACCCGCTTATTGGCCTAACTTTTGGCCCGGCTTATATTATTTTTTATGGGTTTATCCTTGGTTTTATTCTCTTCCGCGGCCGCCCCGATCTCTTTAAATTTCTCTACGGCCTTTTATTCTTCATTGCCGGAATTTCTCTTTTTGGCGCGATAATCTACTTTTTTTATAAATTAAACACCCTGGCGCTTGCCGCTCTTGTCCTTTTGCCTCCTTTTGCCTTGCTCCCCTTTCTGCGCTTTGGAAATCATCCTGAATCAGAAAAACATTTTAATCCTGTCCAAATCAATCCGCATATTTTGCGCACAACGCTGCTTTTGGCGGCGTTTGTTTTTTTAACTATTTTGAATATCCGTTTTCTTTTATCCGGAGGAACAGTTGAAGCCGTCCGAAGTCCATGGAAAATTTTGCCATTTAATTTCTTTCTCACTTATTTTACCGCCACCCTTACTCTCCTGTACTTTATTTTAAAAAGTCAAAAAGAGGGATTAAATCTAATTTTAATTTCTATCCATACTTTTATCACGGTTTCCCTCGCGCTCTTTGTCTATCGGGTCGGTTATGGTTTTGATCCTTTTATCCACCAAGCTACAGAAAAAATAATTTTAGAAAAAGGCCTCATTCTCCCAAAACCTTTTTATTATCTCGGTCAATATTCCCTTGTTATTTTTTTGGCAAAAATTTTCCACACTTCTGTTACTTGGGTGGACCGACTTCTTCTCCCGACATTAATTTCTTGTTTTCTTCCGGCTACGATTTATTTTTCTCTCAGATCTTATACCGACCGCAATAAAACGCCCGGAGCAAGCCTAGCCGCGCTTTTTATTTTTCTTTTGCCCTTTACTGCTTTTCTTGCCACAACCCCTCAAGGCTTCGCCAACTTTTTTCTTCTTATTATAATTTTCTTCGGCATCCTTGTTTTGCGCCGCGAATTCCCCCTGACCGCTCTTTGGTTTTTGGGCTTTACCACACTTTTAATCCATCCCCTGGCAGGGCTTCCCGCCCTCATATTTTTACTGCTTCTTACCGTTTTTACTTTTTTCAAAAAACAGCAAGGAATTTTTGAATTCGTCCGCCACGTTATTTTTATAATGAGCGCGATCCTTGCGGCTATCGCCATCCCCCTTGTCTTCTCAGCGGCAATTTTATTTTTCAAAGGACCGATGGAAATAATTTCCATAAAAACAATCGAGGGGGCAAATAATTTTTTAACCGCGCTCAACTGGTCCGCTCCTCTTTCCATAAATCATTTCCGACCACTTTATGATTTGGCTTATACCTATGGGCATAATATTCCCCTTCTCCTTTTGCTCGTTGGCTTTGCCGGATATTTTATCCTCCGGAAAAACTTACCTTCCGTTTTAGTCTATGTTACTGCTTTTTTCGCCCTGATTACAAATTATATTTTAATAAAACTTTTTGCTGATTTCCCTTCGCTCATAAAATATGAGCAAGGAATTTATCCCAGCCGAATTTTGGAAATCAGTTTTTATTTTCTCATTCCCCTTTTCCTTTTTGCTCTTTATAAATTTTTTGAAAAATTAATGGGGGGCAAAAACCGCGTACTGAAATTATTTTTCATTTTAACTTTTGCCGCGTTTTTAACTCTTTCACTTTACTATTCTTATCCAAAGGACGACGGAGAAGATTATCCGATTGACCGCGGATATTCTGTTTCAATTTTTGATTTAAATACTGTTCATAAAATTGAGGAAGATGCGGCCGGCGCCGACTATATTGTTTTAGCTAATCAAAGCGTTTCCGCCGCGGCCGTAAAAGAATTTGGATTTAATAAATATTTTGGACCATATTTTTATTACCCAATCCCGACCGGCGATCCGCTTTACCAATATTATTTGGATATGGTTTATAAAACGCCGACGCGAGCCACGATAAAAGAAGCATCAAACCTCACGGGCGTAAAAATTGTCTACTTTGTTTTGAATAAATATTGGACAGATTCTGATAAAATTTTGGAAGCCGCAAAACCAACCGCCGACAAAATTTTAGAAATCGGCCCGGGGAAGATTTGGATTTTTAAATATCAGTTTTAGAATATTTTAAAAATCAGCGGCGATCCTTCCGCTGATTTTCTTATTGACAAAAAATAAAATAAATGATTAAATACTAAGTCACCAACGAGGAGGAATTGATGACAAACGAAGAAAGGGACGAACTAATCAACCTCCTCATGAGAAAAATGGAGGAGGGCGACTATCTAACCAAGCTTGGGTTTGTTCCGCCTTCTAGACTAGTGGTCATCGCGATCGCTAACACAACCTGGTGGGATCCGCGCCGCTTCAAGATCGTCGAGGCTGAAGTTGTCGAACGAGACTCCTCTCGGCCCAACGATGGCGTCCTCGTCAAATTCTTCAAAAAATCGGAGCTCCGTCGTTTCCCCTTTGATTACCCCTGTCTTCAGATGTCTGCGGCGGATGACTAACAAGCAAAAACCGTCGGAAACTCCGACGGCTACCCGCCACCAACTCACTTGGTGGTTTTTTTATTTAAAATTATAAATGAGAAATAATCTCGTCAACCACCTTATCTAATGGTTTGGTTGTATCAATAACGGTGCCGTAATCAAACTCTGTAGATTTTTTATAAACTGCCCTTGTTGCGTCTTCACCAAGAGATTTTTCTCTTGTGCGATCTCTCTCTAAACATACTTCCAATGGTACCCTAAGCGTAAAAACATGATATAAAAAATCTAATCGTTTTATCAAATCATCAATTTGCGATTTCCAACAGAAATTTCCATCAAATATTGCCTTCTTTCCATTCTCTAAAAGAGATCTTGCTTGTATAGCAATAATTTCGTTGGCTTTAATAAAACTCTTCTGCGAAATATATCCGTCCTCGATGTCCTTTTCCAAGTTATGCTCATCAAGAATTCTATCAACTTCAAAGTATTCAGCGCCCAATCTTTCCGCCAATTTTTTTGATACTGTAGATTTTCCGCACCCTAGCGGTCCGCGAATTATAATATAATAACTCATAACACTATTTAATACTTTCTAACAAACAATTTATATAATTCTCAATCTTAAAACCCTCAACCGATTTTACCGTGGCCGGCCGCATTTTTTGCAGTTCATCACGGTTTGCGGCGGCGTGTTTTAGAACGCGCAACAAATCTTCATTATTTCCTACTTCAAATGTAAAACCGTTTTCTTTATCTTTCACGAGTTCTGCCACGCCTCCTATTTTCGCGGCAATCACCGGCACGCCGGCGGCCAGACTTTCGTAGATTACAGCCGGAGAATTTTCGTAACAGAGCGACGGCACAACCATTAAATCAACTAAATCAAAAATTTTAATTAATTTTTCCCCAACTAATTTTCCGTGAATAACAAACCGCAAATCATCACCAATCATCTTTTTCAGTTCCTCCATTTTTGATCCATCGCCGGCAATATGAAGCCTAAAATCAAAATCACATTTTTTAAGAACTTCCACTAAAAGAAAAATTCCCTTGTGTTCTTCAATCAAACCAAGGTAAAGAAGTTTTAAAATACTGTTGTCCATCGGAATTCCGGCTGGATAAATTCGCTCCACCGGATTCGGCAGGACAATTTTTTTTGATTTTTTGAAAAATCCTTTATTTGCATAAAAATCCAAAAGCCATTTTGATGGCGAAACAACAACGTCCGGCGAATTAAATAACCACCGGCAAAATTTTTCATAAACTTTCCGAAGCCAAGTCCTCTGCTCCCAATTTTTTTCTTGTCCTTTTAAAATCAAACCGCTTGGCACGACCAGCTGCACGTCATGCAACGTATGAACATATTTTATTCCAAGCCCGCGAATCATCCGCGGCAGCAAAAATCCAATCCCCATCAAATTATGCGTCATCACAATGTCCGGCTTTTCTTCCTTTAAAATATTTTTCACTACCCGCCGACTATGAAAATTGAACATATCCAGAAAATGCCATTTCGCGCGCCAGAGAGTATTGTGCTTATGCCCGTCCAGATAATAATAAATATTGGCCGGATAAAATCGATAAACTTTTATTCCTTGCTCATCCGTCGCCGTCGGTTTTAATGATTCCCGTCCGCTCCACGGTTTTGTAGAAATTACAAAAACTTCATGGCCCGCGTCAGCTAAACCCCGCGCCACTCGCTCGGCGACTCTCTCCGCTCCCCCGCGCATAATCGGCGGAAACAAATTTGAAATTACACAAATTTTCATTTTATTCTAAAAATATTTTTTCTAACTTTTCCCCCACTTTTTTTAGATCATATTTTTCCAAAACTCTCTCGCGTCCGGCCTGGCCAAACTTTTTTGCCTCTTCGGGGTTATCTAAAAAATAATTTATTTTTTCCGCTAACTCTTTTGCGTTTCCCGGCGAAACCGTAAAACCATTTATCCCATATTCTACCACGCTCCGAACTCCGGGGAGATTCGAAGCAATAACCGGCTTACCGCACGCCGCCGCTTCAATTAAAACTATCCCAAAGGCTTCAGATTGGTCAAGCGAAGGCAAGACGAGAACATCAGCCCGATTATAATAATTTGGCAGATCTTCAGCGGATATCGATCCGGCAAAAACTACTTGATTATCTAAATTCAATTCTTTCACCATTTTTTCATAATGCGGGCGCAAATCTCCATCGCCCACCACTAAAATTTTAGCATTCGCCACTTCTGCTCTTGCTTTTATCAAAATTTCTAAACCCTTAAAATAATGCGCCCGATCCAACCCGCCAACAAACAAAATTATTTTATCACTTTGACTAAGACCTAATTTTTGCAGAAGTTCATTTTTTGGTTCGGCCGGAGAAAATTTTTCCACATCCACGCCGAACGGCACTTCAACAAATTTTTCCGGATTTTCTTCTAAAATATTTTTGATATTAGAATTCTTTGCGTAATCAAGCGAAGAAACAATAATTTTATCCGCCCGCCCTAAAATTTTTGGCATCCAATTTTTTGTATGCCAACGAAATAATTTTCCCAGCCACCCGCTCCCGAGAACGTCATGATGATAAGTTATTATCAATTTAAATTTTCCTTTTACAACTTCTGCCCCGCCGAAAAACGGATAGTGCAAATGAACCGCGTCAAAACCCTTCAATTTCCAGCGAAGTTGCGGCAAAAACGCAGCATTACCATATCTGAAAAATGGTCTTAAACAAAAAAGACGAAAACCTTTTTCTTGCTCTCTATTTTTTTCTCCTGACCGACGCGGTACAAAAACGGCCACTTCATGGCCGCGACGCGCGAACTCTACAGCTTCAATATAAGCCGCTGTTCCAATTCCGCCGCGATATGGCGGAAAAACCGGTGAGACAATCGCTATTTTCATAACTTACCAAAAAATTAACTGACGAATTATTTTCCAATAAACATTCAAAACCGGGTTAACAAGATATTTTAAAATGGGATTAGCGATTTCTTGAAACTCTAATTTCCCAACAATAAGTTTTGCCATTTTTCTGTCTGAAATTTTTCTAAGTTTTGATTTTTGTTTTTTATTTTTAATCATCCGCCGCCAGTTGCCCCAATGAAAAAAATATCCGTAAACCTTGAGTTTTGTCTTAAACAACCCCCGAAGCGCAGCATAAAAAAGCATTCCTAATTCCATAACTAAAAACGCCGGAAAAATAAAAATCAACGTGCCAAGTCTGAAATTTTCAAACATCATAATCAGCCGATTCCGTTCCATATAATAAAACTGCAAAATACTCCGAGAAAATTGATATTTATGATACATTACCGATTTTTCCGCCAAAATTATTTTATGTCCCGCCTGCCTAATTCGCCAGGACAAATCTGTGTCTTCGTGATACATAAAAAATTCAGGATCAAAAAGTCCGATCTCGCGAAGAACTTTTGCCGGATATAAAACTGAAGCACCTGAGGCGTAAAAAAACTTTCTTGCCACCGGAAATTTCAAATCAGAAAATTTTTCTCCATAACCTTCGCAAAAGCCAAATCCCAAAAAATGTAATTGATTGCCAAGTGAATTTATTTTTTCTGTTTCCGGATGAAGTCGAATCAAAGATTGCACGGCCCCAACTTCCCCGTCCGCCTCCGCCGCAGCTACAAGTTCTGAAAGCCAATCGGAATCAGCAATCGTATCCATATTAAAAAGAACTACATGGTCACAACCCGCCGCGAGCGCTCGCTCCATTGCCAAATTGTTTCCCAAAGCAAAGCCCGTGTTTCTTTCATCGGGAATAATTTCCGCCTCCGGCGCAGTTTCCCGTAAATATTTTTCCGTCTCCGGCGATGTTGCGTTATCAACTATAAAAATCTTAAAGCTATCCTTGGGATAGCTTTGATTTCTGAGACTTGCGATACATTCCGGCAAATATTTTTTCGCGTAGTCTTTATAATTTATTAAAATTACGGCAACTCTTGGCATAATTTAACCAACTCCTACTTTTTTTCATTAGTCATTTGCTGACCGCTCTCTGTCTCGTCTCTCATGGCCACTGTCCTAACGACTTTTGTAATGTTTCTTTCAATTTTTTCTATTTTGATTGTCATCTGAAAAATAATATAGAAAATCAAAACAATCGAAAGATAAACAATCAAATCAGCGCCTCGGCCGATTCCAACAATTTCTGCCAAATAGCTTGTTGTGTCTGGTAATAAAATTATTATTCCTACCACGAACCAAAAACCAATCCAAAAAATAGAATCTCTAGAGGTCAAAATCCCCTGCTTCCATTTTATCACTACTCGATAAATAATCAGCAAAATTAAAAAACTTAACAAATATTGAATGAGCATAAATTACTTTATATTTTTTCCTAAGAATAAATCAAAAAGAATTTTTAAATAATCTGGCAAGCGCTGACCGCGGCGCACCTGAGGCGAAAAATATTTAACCGTTACCGGAACTTCTTCGTAACGCAAACTGTGTCTGCCTATTTTTTCTAAAATTTCCGAAGCATGTGCCATGCGGTTTTGTTCAATCATAATTTTTTTTGCCGCTTCGCGGGAAAAAGCCCTAAAACCGTTGTGGGTATCCGATAAATTCAACCCCGAAGTCATTCTTGTAAAAATTGTGGCACCTTTCAAAAAAAATTTTTTAACTAGCGGAATATCTGATTTATTGAAGCGAGCTCCTAAAACAACATCTGCTCTGCCCTCGGCAACCGGCTTTATCACATTTACGATCTCTTCGGCAACAAACTGGCCGTCCGCGTCATAAGTCACAATAACATCGGCCTGCCGAAAAAGGGCAATCCTTTTGCCGGTTTCAAGGGCCGCGCCCTGCCCGCGATTTAAAAAATGGGAATAAACAACCGCGCCTGCCTTTTTAGCATGCTCCATTGTATGATCAGCCGAGCCATCATCAACTACCACAACCTCTGTCACATATTTTTGTACTTCCATTACAACATCAGCGATTGTTCTTTCTTCATTGTAAGCGGGAATTATCGCGATTGTTTTCATATCAAAATTATTATCAAGTGAGTGGGGAAAATGAAATTTTAGTTACGTTTCCAAGCGAGCGCAAATAACAAAGGACTAGCCCTTTATCTTTCATCAACTAGACCCTGCTGCCTAAGAAGGGGCTTATATGCCTGAGTATAATCAATCGCTTTTTGCAACCCATCCTCAAGCCGAACAAGCGGCACCCAGCCAAGCATTTCTTTGGCTCGACTTGTGTCGGGCAAACCTAGTGGCGACATAAATAATAGTGGCTTTTCAAAAACTATTTTTGACTCTGAGCCAGTCATGGAAATTATTTTATTCGCCACATCAAAAAGCTTCAAATCTTCATTACTTCCGATATTTACCGGGCCAATATCAGATGGCGCGCCCATAAGTTTTATTAAACCAGAAACCACGTCATCAACATAACAAAGTGAAGTAGAAAAATTTTCATCGCCATAAATAATCAAATCTTTATTATCAAGGGCGTCAATAATGAAATCCGGGACCATCTCTCCGTCAAACAATCTTTCTCGCGGGCCGTAAGTTCTAAAAATTCTCGCAATTTTTGCATCAAGCCCGTGCATCTCCCGATAAGTTTCAATCATTGTCTCGGCAAACCTTTTCCCCTCGTCATAAGAGCCCCGCGGCGTAAGATGATTAACGCAACCAAGAGCGTCTTCCTTAAAAAATTCTTCGTTTTCTTGGCGTGGACCATAAATTACAGATGACGAGGCGTGTACTACTTTAGCTTTATATTTTACCGCTAAATCTAAAATATTTTTCATTCCTACTGAATTTGCCTCAAGAGTCGCGGCTTTAAATTTATCAAAACTTTTTGCTGAAGTTGGGCAAGCCAAATGATAAATTTCCTGAACACCCTGAAATTTTATTTTAAAACGATCAAGTTCCGGAAGGGTTTCAAGGTCAACAGGTTCGCAAATATCATGTTTAATAAAAACAAAGTCTGGATGCTGGAGCAAAAAATCAATATTTGAAACATTACTTGTAGAAAAATTGTCCAGACAAATTATCCTGCTAGTTTTTATTAACTTTTCGCAAAGGTGCGAACCAATAAATCCGGCTCCGCCTGTGACTAAAACATTTTTTTTCTCTAAAGATTGCATAGCTATGTTTTATAAATATTTTTACAGTAAATTATCTAACTACCCCTAAATTTATTCCACCCTTAAAATCCTGACCGAAGGCAAAAAATTCTCCGCGCAAAAGTCCTTTGCCATTATAAACTTTAACATGCGGGCCGCCACCTAATCCAGCGCCGATTATTATTTCCGAAACCTTATCTCCATCCAAATCTCCTAAAGTTAGGGTTACTCCCCCCGTTAAACTGGGGAAGGGCGAAAATTTTAATTTTAAAACTTGATACCGACCATAAACCCTAACCTCGCCGCTGCCACTCATCTTACTCACCGCCAAGTCAGCAACCTTGTCCCCGTCAATATCACCAACTGCCAAACGCACGCCATTCTTATAATCTTTTTCGAAAGCTAAAAATTGCGTATTTAAATTTCCTCTGGAATCAAAAACTTTGATCATTGGTTCTATGCCGCTACCTGGAACCGTAACTATATCTGCCCGACCATCTCCATCAACATCACCTACGGCAACGTTTACTCCCCCACGGAAAGTTGTGGCGTAAGCCATAAATCCGCCAATCGCTGTTCCGTCTTGGCGAAAAATTCTGACATGTGGGCCGCCGCCTGGTCCGGCGCCGGTTACTATTTCACTTTTACCATCTCCG
>JBMORR010000071.1:0-1246 GCA_049322595.1 Patescibacteria group bacterium
TACATTATTATATAAGAGCCGATTTTAAAGGATTTGAAACTTTAATTGACAAATTAGGAGGGATTTCAGTCTATGTTGATAAAACTTTTACTGACAACCAATACCCGACCAATGATGAAAAATACCAAACTCTCCATTTTGAGCAAGGTTGGCAAACTATGAACGGAGCTACGGCTTTGAAATTCGTTCGTTCGCGCCACGGCACAAATGGCGAGGCCTCGGATTTTGCTCGCAGTCGCCGCCAGCAAAAAGTTTTGGTGGCCTTAAAAGAAAAAATTCTTTCTTTTAGCACCCTCTTAAATCCACTTAGGGTTCAAAGCGTGTTTGATGCAGTGAAAAATTCTATTGATACCAACATGGAAATGTGGGAAATTGTCCGAATGAGCCATTTGGCACGCGATTTGGATACAAAAAAAATTATCCATCAAGTTTTAAGCGCTGACGAAGGAGGTTTGCTTGTGGCCGCAAATGTTGACGGCGCCTATGTTTTAGAACCACGGGCGGGAAATTGGAGCGAAATACAATTCTTGTTAAAAAATATTTTTAACACTGATTCAGAAATAAATTCTGAAGATAAGCCAAAACCAACGCGCGTCGAAATACTTAAAAATCTTGATTATGAAATAACTAAAGTGAGTAACGCCGCAGAACAAAATTATGAAAAAACTATTATTTATGATTTAACTCGCGGCGAAAAAAATGATGATCTTAATTTTTTGAAAGAAAAATTAAATGCCGAAGTTTCTCTTTCTCTCCCCTCTTGGATTACAAGTTCCGCCACTAATTCGGAAGTTGCTCTTTTTGGCGCTCCGGCCCCAGAACAAAATTCAACTGACTTTTTAATTATCCTTGGCAAAAACGCTACTTTTTAAATATGAAATTTTCTGTTGCCATCGTTGGCCGAGCCAACGTTGGAAAATCCACTCTTTTTAATCGCTTGCTTGAACGGCCAAAAGCAATTGTTTCTCCTGTGGCCGGCACAACTCGCGACCGAAATTATGGCCAAGCTCGCTGGCGCGGCCGTGATTTTGAAATTGTTGATACTGGCGGATTAGAAGAATCTGAACAATTTTCTCCAGGCATAAAAAAACAAGTTGATATTGCCCTCAAAAAAGCGGACTTGGTGCTTTTTTTGATTGACCTTAAAGAGGGCTTAATGCCGCAAGATCGCGCCATCGCAAAATTTTTACAAAAAATAAAAAAACCCGTCATCTTAGTTGGAAACAAAGCCGATACAACGGGATTT
>JBMORR010000072.1:0-9781 GCA_049322595.1 Patescibacteria group bacterium
TCTCAAAAGAGTGAGGAATGGCAAACTTTTATTGAATCGGCGAAAGAATACGGCGCAAAAATTAACGAGGATACCTTTAATTATGAGGAAAAATGTATCTATTGTCACCAGCCATTAGGCGAGGAGGCTATAAAACTTGTTCAGGCATACGCTCAATATTTAGATGATCAGTCCCAACAAAATTTCAAAAATTCTGCTGATGTAATTACTAAGTTGAAGGAAGAAATTGGTGATTTGGTCACAAATTTTACTCTTTCTGAAAATTTGAAAAAAACTTTGACCGAGATACAAAACGATCAGAAGCAAGATTATAAGACATTAATTGAACAAGTGCTAGTAGCGGCAACGAAGAAAAAAGAAGATATAGAAAAGGCATTAAACGACAAAGTGACTACCGCTGAAAAGTATGTGCTAGACCTGTTGAATACCGATGAAAAACTAAAGGAACTATCAGGGAAAAAACAAACAGAACTAAATGATTTACAGCAATCCGACACTAAAAAAACACAGAAAATAAGCGGTTATTTGACTGAGATTAACAAACTTGAAGACAAACAAAATATTTCAAAATGGAAGACAAAAATAGAAAGCCATTTTGAAATTTGCAAGTCTGTTCAAAAATATGAAAGCGTAAAACAAACTATAAGCACTAGAGGAATTACAGAGTTAGGATCAAAGGCACACGATGAGCTTTTGACTGACTCAATTAGGCAATCCTTTGAAGACGAACTAAAAGCCTTAGGCAAAAACATTGAAGTTAGTCTTGAGAAAACGGGGGCAGGAAAAGGATCTGTTCGTACAAGGCTTAAAATTTTAGGAAACGATGTTCGTGCAATTTTAAGCGACGGCGAACAAAAAGCTGTCGGGCTTGCATTATTTCTCGCAGAGATTGAAAGTCAAGATGATATATGTCCAATTGTTTTTGATGATCCTGTTACCAGTGTTGATCACGAAGTGGCTGATTTTTTAGCTAAAAAACTTTTACAATTATCATCAGATAGGCAGATTATAATTTTCACACATAACAAACTGTTTTACGATTCGTTGATTTATTGGGGAAACAGTCTTAAAGATGAAACAACCAATAAAACTCATCATATTTGCAAAAATTACACACAGAAAGGTTGTAATGGCAAAGGGTGTCATGTTTACACCTACAAGGTAGATAGAGAGTCAAAAGATAAAACAGGCAGAATATTTGAAGCACAGAATGAATCCTGTAGCTATTTTATTGAGAAAGCGGAAAATGAAATGAAAAGCGATTACTCTTTGAGTTGTGTTTCTGGTTACTTAAAATCAGCAATTGAGCATTATATTGACGAGAAAATTTTGTTAAAAACTGGTTTAATGAAGGATCGACCTCGTGGAGTTTGTGTACCTTGGGAAAATCTAAAAAAAATTGATAAGAAAGAAGAAGATATTAAAAAACTAGAGGGCTACTGGAATGATCTGAGTAATCGTGGTACACACGCAACACAGAACTCAAATCAAAACCCACTGAAAACTGAAGATTTAAATACAATTATTAGCTTTTTGAAACAATAGAGTGTTTTCGGTCGGGGCAATTCACCCCTTTAGTTCCCCTCTTGCCCCTCCCTCAAACAGAAATAGGTGTTTTGGGCTTCGGGCATTCACCCCTAACCCCTCTGCCCTTCGCCCAAAACGAAAAAGAAATTTGAAAATTTTTTAAAACAATCGACTATCGTCGAAAAAGAAAAGGAATACATCAGCTAACACGGCATATCCGGTTACGGCTTTTTACAAAAGCCTCCACCCATATTTGCCTCCGCTACGCTACGGCAAACATCAGATATGCCGATACGTTATAAACATAAACTATCTTCATTACTCCCATGAACACAGAATCTATAATTACTCCTAAACTAATTGCTCCCTGTGGTATGAATTGTGGGGTTTGCATAGGTCATCTAAGAGATAAAAATCAATGCCTTGGATGTAGAGAAATGAGCGAAGGCAAGCCAGGCTCATGCAGAAAATGCACAATAATGCATTGTAAAATTTTGAAAGATAATAAAATGCTTTTTTGTTCAGATAAATGTGAAAAATTTCCTTGCACAAGACTCAAAAATCTTGATAAAAGATATAAAGTGAAATATAAAATGAGCATGCTTGAAAACTTAGATAACATTAAGAAATTTGGAATTAAAAAATTCGTTACATCTGAACAAAAAAGATGGAAATGTCCAAAATGTGGAGAAGTACTTTGCGTTCATAGAGATTATTGTTTGAAATGTGGTGAAAAAAGATAGTATTTATCCGCCACCTTGCGTCATACTGTCGCTCCGTTTTACTTCGCGATTTTTTCTTGCAGAAAAAACACATAACAAGGATTTAGAGATTCCGCCTTGCAGGCTCCATCCAAATTTTGCCTACGGCAAAACATCTCTAAATCTCAATGTTATATGTCCACGATAATAATTAAAAATTATGGAACAAAAAAACAATAAATTAGCGCTTGGTGTTTCTTTTGGCTTCGCCGGAGGAGTAGTCTTTGGAGTTATTCTTGGCTTGTTAACCAAAAATCTTGCAGTATGGCTGTCCGTCGGAGTCGGTTGCGGGATTGTCATCGGAGTAGCTATTGGCGGATTGTTGGAATATCAATCTAAGCGAAAGTAGGTTTTTAAAATTTAACTTCTTCGGAATTTTTTTAAAAAAATTTCTGGACTGCGCTGCGCGCTTGCCCGTCAGCTGGGCATTTTCTTAAATTGCTTCTTTTGGTCGCAACATCAAAGCGTTATACGCGGTTTAAAACTAGAATTACTATAAATTTATATACTTCACAAATAATAACATTTATATGGATCAAGAAAATTTAAAAAAGTTACTGGAAAAAGCAAATGAATATTTGAAAAACCCCGACAACATTATTGACCCTTACGACATGACCTTTGTTTGGGTGAGTGAAGAAATTACAGAAAAAGTTGGCAGAAATTTAGTGGGAGAGAGGGTTGTCTCAACATCTGAAGATCCGCAGGGGATTGATGATTTTAGGGTGATGGCAGCGGGGGCAGCGACAGTAGATTATAAAGTCAAAGAAAAAGAGATTCTTATCAAGACCGGCCCAAACGAGAAAAGAAAGGCCTTGGTAAACTATGTATTTATAGAGTTTGATAACCAGCCATATTTAGTCACTAAAAGAATAAAGTTTGAAGATTAAATGACAAAATCTATGCAACACGATTTCCAGTGGAAAGACGAATATAGTGTTCATGTTAAGGAGATCGACGACCAACATAAGCGTCTGATAGAAACGATTTTCAAATTATTCACTGCCATCAATCAACAATCGGCGGGAGATATATTGGAAAATATCCTAAATGATTTAACCGAGTACGTTGAACATCATTTTTCCACTGAAGAAAAATATTTTAAAGCTTTCAACTACGAATTTGCCGATGAACATATTAAAGAGCATCGCATGTTTGCTGAAAAAATTGCCGAATTTAAAAAAAGATATATTAATCACGAGATAGAGATCTCTTTTGAGCTAATTGATTTTTTAGAAGACTGGTTACTTGAACACCTTATAACGGCTGATCAAAAATATGTTAATTGTTTTGTGTTGCACGGTTTAAAATAAAAAAGCTAACAGCGTTTTAGGGTAAGGGCATTGTTTTTTCTGAATATCGGGAGATCTCAGTTTATTAAAAAACTGCCATACTCTTCCAAGAAACACCTTGTGTCCGCAAAATTTATTGATATAAAATAAAAAACATGGACTCAAATAATCGCGACGATATAAAACCCGGTCTTCGGGTAAAAATAGTTTTAAAAAAAGATCAGCCGACAGGGAAGTTGACCGAAGGAGTTGTCGGAGAAATTTTAACGCCGTCGCCGTATCATCCCCGCGGAATCAAAGTGCGCTTGGAAGATGGCCAAGTCGGGCGAGTTCAAGAAATTTTGGAATAAAATCAAAAATAAAAATCCCGCGGTTTTCCACGGGATTTTTTAATTCTTATTCTCCGAGATTGGTATAATAATTATTTACGTCTTCGTCATCATCCAGTTCGCTTAATAAATTTTCTATTTTTTCTTTTGTTGCCGGATCAGCGATATTTATTTTTTCTTTGGGAACAAACTCGACCTCGGTATACTCCGGTGTAATATTTTCTTTTTCTAATCCTTCGCTAATTTTCTGTAAATTTTCCGGTACAGTATAGATTATCAACTCCTCTTCATCAGTTTCGAAATCATCAGCGCCGAGATCAATCATTTTTAACTGGAAGTCATCGAGATTGGAAATAAAATTTTTGTAATTGAAAATTTTAACTATTCCTTTTCTTTCAAACATCCAAGCCACGGAATTGGGGAGCCCCATATTCCCGCCGTGTTTGCTAAGTAAATTTTTTACCACGCCGCTTGTCCGGTTTCGATTGTCGGTCATTGAATCAATAATAATCGCCGCCCCGCCCGGGAGAAATCCTTCGTATTGAACTCGTTCAATTTGTCCTTCGCCTCCGCCGCCAACACCTTTTTGGATTGCTCGATCAATCGTGTCTTTCGGCAAATTTACTGCCCGAGCCTGGTCAATGGCAAGACGTAACTTAAAATTCATTTTAGGATCACCGCCCCCGCCCTCACGTGTCGCAAGCGTAATATTTTTAGAAAGGCGCGTAAAAAGGGCGCTCCGTTTTACGTCAGCGGCGCCCTTTTGATGTTTTATTTTCGACCATTTGGAATGGCGAGACATTGCTTTACTCTTTTTTAAACCCTGTGCCAGCCGGAATCAATCGGCCAATGATAACATTTTCTTTTAATCCCTCAAGACGATCAACCTTCCCGGTGATAGCGGCGTTAATTAAGACACGAGCAGTTTCCTGGAAGGAAGCGGCGGACAAGAAGCTTTCGGTTGAAAGAGAAACCTTACTGATGCCCAAAAGAAGTTCTTCTCCCTCGGCCGGTTTAAGTTTATTTTCTTTAGCAAGTTTGTTTGCTTCTTCGAGTTGCGACTTCTCTACAATCTCGCCAGGTAAAAGATCTGTATCGCCGGATTCTTTGATATAAACTCGGGAGAACATTTGGCGGACAATTACTTCAATATGTTTGTCGTTTAATTTCTGACCCTGCGAGGTATAGATGTGCTGAATTTCTTTGGCCAAATATTTTTGTACAGCTTCTTTTCCTTTCAGGCTAAAGAGTTGATGTAAGTCTAAATCACCCTCGGTCAGCTGGTCGCCGCGCTCTACTGTGTCGCCATCTTTTATCCAGAGGACGTAGCCCGGGGGGATGATATATTCCTTAACTTTTTCCGCCTCAGACTCTACCACTATAAGATTTTCTTCGGCCGATATGACCACTCCATCGCGTTCCGCGTTAACTTCTTTTCCGTTTTTTTCTAACCCCAGAAGCTCGCCTTTGGCAATCTTATCTCCGGCCTTGAAGGCGGTTTTTTTGTTTTTGCTAACTGAGTATTTTTCTTCTTCTTTTTCCGTATATTTAATTTTAACGTTTCTTTGCCCCGGGATACCCTTGGTGATTATTTCTCCCGTTGGGCCAATAATAGTTTTTGCGTCTTCTTCAACCTGGGCAACGCCCGCAACGTCTGAAATAAAGGCCTTGCGTTTTGGAGAGCGGGCTTCAAAAAGTTCTTCAACGCGCGGTAAACCCTGGGTAATATCAAGACCGGCCACACCACCAGTATGGAAAGTTCTCATAGTAAGCTGAGTGCCCGGTTCACCAATGGATTGCGCGGCAACCACGCCGACCGGCGCACCGAGTTTCGCGAGCTTGTTGTAGCCCAAGTCGTAGCCATAGCATTTTTGGCAGACGCCTTTTTTAAGTCGGCAAGACAAGATTGAGCGAACTCTGATTTGTTCTAAATCCATTTTTTCCAGTTTTCGCCCGATTTCTTCGGTAATGAGTTCATTCTTTTTAACAATTATTTTTTTGCCCTTTTCGTCCATTACGTCTTCCGCGGCAAAACGACCCAAGATTCTTGCAAGCAGGGGTTCGCCCATTTCTTCGCTTTCTTTTTTTGTCATCAAAACGCCTTCAGTATCTTTGCAATCTTCTTCCGTGACAATTACATCTTGAGCAACATCAACCAAGCGGCGGGTTAGATAACCAGCGTTCGCGGTACGAAGAGCGGTATCAGACAAGCCTTTTCTTGTGCCGTGGGTGGAAATAAAATATTCCAGCACATCAAAACCGGCCTTGAAATTTCCTTTAACCGGCAATTCAATAATTTCGCCGGCAGGATTAGATACCAACCCCTTCATGCCCATCATCTGGGTAACCTGGCCCCAGGATCCGCGGGCGCCGGAATCAATCATAGAGAAAACCGGACCTCGTTTGTCTAGGCTTTCTTTGGTTAATTTAATAATGTCGTCTTTTACCGTTGTCCAAACACTTATGATTTTGTTGTGGTATTCATTTTGCGTCAGTAAGCCGGATTCAAATTGTTTCTGAATAGTATCGACTTCTTCATCTCCGCGGATAATAAGTTTTTCTCGGTCAGCCATAGTTGGGAGATCGTCCATGCCCCAGGAATAACCAGAAAGAGTTAAATATTTGAAACCCGTTTCTTTAAGATCGTCTAAAATTTCGGCAGTTTTTTCTTCACCATAAAATTCTAAACAAAGTTTAATAGCTTCACTCAGTTTTTTTACATTGGTAACTTCATTGATATAAGGAATTTCTATCGGGAATTTTTGGTTTAAAATTAATCTGCCCAAAGTAGTCTCCAAAAAGTCATTTTCAATTTTTTCTGATTTAGCTTTACCTAAAAGTTCTTTATCACATTTAACTTTTATTTTTTGTTGCAAGGTAATTTGACCAAAGCTATGGGCAAGCATTGCATCTTTTGTTGAGGAGAAAAATTTTATTTTTTCTGTCGGCTCGCCCTCATCGGTCATATAATAACATCCCCAGGCAATATCTTTATTTGGAGTGGCAATGGGATTGCCGGTCGCTGGTTTTAAGAGATTATGAGTTGAGAGCATTAAGTTTTTTGCTTCTTCTCTGGCTCCTTCGGTTAGAGGAACGTGAACGGCCATTTGGTCTCCGTCAAAGTCGGCGTTGAAAGCGGTACAGACAAGAGGATGTATTTGAATGGCCTTACCTTCGATCAAAATTGGCTGGAAGGCCTGGATACCCAAGCGGTGTAAGGTCGGGGCGCGGTTTAGAAGTACAAAAGCATCTTTAACAATATTTTCCAAAATATCCCAAACTTCCGGACGGCCGGACTCGATAAAGCGGGAAGCGGAGCGGACATTGTGAACGAGTTCGCGTTGGATTAAGTGATGAATGACAAATGGTTTAAAAAGTTCCAAGGCCATTCTCTTTGGCAAGCCGCATTGATGCAGTTTTAAGCTCGGACCGACAACAATAACTGAGCGGCCGGAATAATCAATTCTTTTACCTAAGAGATTTTGACGGAAACGACCTTGCTTGCCTTTCAGAACATCGGCAATTGATTTTAACATTCTCTTTTGGCCGGTTGAAGCAACTACGGTTTTGCTGTGGCGCGCGGAATTGTCAATCAAGGCGTCAACCGCTTCCTGCAACATTCTTTTTTCATTGCGACAGATAACTTCAGGCGCGTTTAATTCCACCAATCGTTTTAAACGATTATTGCGGTTGATGACGCGGCGATAGAGATCGTTTAAATCGCTTGTCGCGAAGCGTCCGCCATCAAGCGGTACCATTGGGCGCAGATCCGGAGGAATAATCGGAACATTTTTCAAAATCATCCAGTCAGGTTTAATTTTGTTAATTCTCAAGCTCTTGAAAAGTTTTACGCGGCGGATGAGTTTGTCTTTTTTAATTCCTTGAGCGGTTTTTAATTCTTCTTCCAGGGGCTTAATTTCTTTTTCAAGATCAACTTTTTCTAAGAGATCGCGAATTGCTTCCGCTCCGATACCAGCTTCAAAAAGATGACCATATTTTAAGGACAAATCGTGATAGGTCATTTCAGAAATAATTTTCATTGGCTTCAATTCTTTCAATTCTTTTTCCGCGCCATTGAATTCTTCTTCCAGAGCCTGGATTTTTTCATCTCGGTCCAATGTTATTTGGACAACTTGCGACTCAATTTTGGAATTGTCATCGTTTTCCGCTTTTTTATTTCTGAGGGAAACGACTTGGCGTTCCACCTCGTTCATAATCATCTTTTTCTTATTTTTGAATTCTTGTTTTAACCCAAGAATAGTTTGTTCTTTTAGATCTTCTCTGACCGAGGTTACAATGAAGTTTGCAAAATAAATAACTTTTTCCAAATTTTGTACCGACAAATCTAAAATCAAACCGATCTTAGAAGGAACGCCGCGCAAAAACCAAATATGGGAAATGGGAACGGCCAACTCAATATGTCCCATTCTTTCTCTGCGGACAAGAGAGTGGGTAACCTCTACTCCGCACTTATCACAAATGATTCCTTTATATCGGATTTTTTTATATTTTCCGCAATAACATTCCCAATCCCTGGTTGGGCCAAATATTTTTTCGGAAAACAAACCGTCTTTTTCCGGTTTTTGGGTGCGGTAATTTATAGTTTCTGGCTTTGTCACTTCTCCGTATGACCAAGAGCGGATTTCTTCCGGAGAAGCAAGTTTTAATTTTACTGCGTCGAATTCAATTGGTTTTTGAGGGGTGTACATATCAAATGAAAAAAGTTATAAAATTATTTTTTTTCTTCTTCGGTAACAGGAATCATTTCTTCGCCGCCATTTTTTTTCTTTAGCAATTCCACGTCAAGGCAGAGGCCCTTTAATTCGCGGACTAAAACGTTAAATGATTCCGGGATATTTAAATTTTTGATTGTTTCGCCTTTAACAATTGATTCGTACGCCTTGGAGCGGCCGGGGACATCGTCGGATTTAATGGTCAATATTTCTTGTAAGGTGTGGGCCGCGCCATACCCTTCGAGAGCCCAAACTTCCATTTCGCCAAAACGTTGGCCGCCGAATTGCGCTTTACCGCCGAGTGGCTGCTGGGTGATCAATGAATAAGGTCCAATGGAGCGTTGGTGGATTTTATCTTCAACCATATGGTTCAGTTTCAACATATAGATTTGGCCAACGGTAGTTTTTTTATCAAAAGGATCTCCGGTTTTGCCGTTATAGAGGGTAATTTTTCCATTTTCCGGGAAACCGGCTTTTTTTAGTTCTTCTTTTATATTTTCTTCCGGGATGCCGTCCAAAATCGGGGTTACGGTTTTGTAGCCCAAAGTTTTCGCGGCGATTCCAAGATGAGTTTCAAGGATTTGGCCAATGTTCATACGAGAAACAACACCAAGAGGAGAGAGGATAATATCAATTGGCACGCCGTTTGGTAAGAAAGGCATATCTTCAATCGGAACAATTTTTGAAACAACACCCTTGTTACCATGGCGGCCAGCCAATTTATCACCGACTTGGAGCTTTCTCATATCAGCCACGGAAACTTGGATAGATTTGATAACTCCGGGCGGCAATTTATCTCCAGTTTCCTGGGAGAAAATTTTAATATCAACAACTTTTCCATGTTCGCCATGCTCTAAGTAAAGCGAGGTGTCTCGGACATCACGAGCTTTTTCTCCGAAAATGGCGCGGAGCAATTTTTCTTCCGCGGAGAGCTCGGTTTCACCTTTTGGCGTAATTTTTCCAACCAAAATATCGCCGGAAGAAACCTTGGCGCCGATTCTAATAATTCCATTTTCATCAAGATTTTTTAATTTTTCTTCGCTGACGTTTGGAATGTCATTGGTAACAAGTTCTGGGCCGAGTTTGGTGTCGCGAACATCAATTTGATAATTTTCAATATGAATAGAGGTAAAGCGGTC
>JBMORR010000073.1:0-9762 GCA_049322595.1 Patescibacteria group bacterium
AAAACCGGCACAGCTCAATGGAGTACGACAAAGCCTCCGCACGCATGGTTTACGGCTTTTGCCCCCTTCCAAAATCCAGAAATTTCTTTTACTGTGATTGTTGAAGAGGGGGAGGAGGGGAGCAGGATCTCTCTCGATATTGCCCGGGAATTTATGATGTGGTATTTTTCGAGACAACCATAGTGTGAGCTATTGCCAAGATTTTTTAAGTTTATTATACTTAACAACATATGTGCATAACTTTTAAGAAGATTATTTATGCAGGATCAAAAAGTTTACGTATCAAAAGAGGGTTTGGAAAAATTTAAAAAGGAATTAGACGATTTGGTCAATATAAAAAGAAAGGAAATTATTGAACGTATCGAGCGGGCAAAGGAGCTTGGTGATTTATCTGAAAATGCCGAATACGCTGCTGCCAAAGACGAACAAGCCTTTACGGAGGGTAGAATTATTGAATTGCAAGATATGATTGTTCGCGCGGAAGTTATAAACGGCGGGGGGAAGGGGAGTAATGTTAGTGTTGGTTCAAAAGTAAAAGTAAAAAGTGACGGTGTAGAAACGGAATATGAAATTGTGGGTGTGGCTGAAGCAGACCCAATGAACGGAAAAATTTCTAATGAATCTCCGCTTGGTCGAGCTTTTTTGGGTAGAAAGGTAGGAGATAAAGTTCAGATACAGGTACCAAAAGGAATGGTGACTTATACGATTTTGGAGATAAAGTAACGCGTAAACAGTAATGGGTAACGAGCAAATTGCAGAATTGCCAGACCGTTCGGTCTGGCTTTTGTTATATAAAAAAACGCCGGCGAGTGTCCATTCGTGGATTCGCCGGCCTCGCTACATCTAGATGTCGATCGCAGCTGTGAACGCAGGGAGTTGACCCTGCTGGTTCTGCCAGAAACGCAGGCCTCTTTGGTAGGCTGCAGCCCGTTCTTTGGGCGTGAGTTCCCTCCATCCCTTGAAGCCGGCTTCTCGGAGATATCGAACCCATCGCTTCGCCGCGTTATTTAGCGGTTTTTTATTCTTTGTCATTTGGTCCCTCCTTAGTTTTATTTTGCCCCCTTTAATAATAAAAGTCAAAATTACTCGCTGCTCGTTACTCGTTACCCATTACTTTCGATTTTTGACATTATCCTGAAATTAAGATAAAATTAAAGGAATAACTCGTCTTAAAACCTACTTAAAAATATGGAAAAATCAACTGACGAAAGACTGGCAAGATTGGAAAAATTAAAAGAAATTAGAAATCAAAAGGTTAATCCTTATCCAGCAACCGCTAAGCGGAGCCATGCCGTTGTCCAGATTTTGGAAAATTTTGATGAATGGATGGAGCAAAAGAAATTACTTTCACTTGCAGGCCGACTAAAAAGTGTCCGCCTACATGGGGGTTCAGCTTTTGCCAATATTGAAGATGAGACAGGAAAAATTCAATTATTTTTTCGCGAGGACCATTTTGGCGCAAAGCCATATAAATTTTTTAGAGATTTAATTGACCTTGGAGATTTTGTCCGGGTCAAGGGAACGCTTTTTACGACAAAAACCGGCGAGAAAACTCTAGAGGTGGAGGCCTTAAAACTTTTAACTAAAACTTTAGCACCTCTGCCGGAAAAATGGCATGGGCTTTCTGATGTTGAAATTCGTTATCGCCAAAGATATTTAGATTTGATCGCAAACCCGTCAGTTAGAGAAATTTTTAGAAAGAGAAGCTTAATTGTTAAAACTATCCGAGATTTTTTTCTAAAAGAGGGATTTATGGAAGTAGAAACTCCGATTTTACAGCCCATTCCTGGTGGCGCGACGGCCCGGCCGTTTATTACCCATCACAATGCATTAGATACTGATTTTTATCTTCGCATCGCCCCAGAGCTTTATTTAAAACGTTTGATTGTCGGCGGATTTGAAAAAGTTTTTGAAATTGCTAAATGTTTTAGAAATGAAGGAATTGATTGGTCGCATAATCCAGAATTTACCCAGGTTGAACTTTATAAGGCATACGCCGATTACAATGATTTGATGAAAATGATGGAAAAGTTTTTTGTTTATTTGATGAAAAAGATAAACGGTGAAGAAATGAAAACAGTTTATGAAAAAGATACAATTGATTTTACGCCGCCGTATGAACAGATAACTTTCCGAGATATTTTAATGAAATTAGGAAATTGTGATATTGAACAATATCCCGATCGCGAAAGTATAGCCAAGAAGGCGCGCGAGCTCGGGCTTGAAGTTTTGCTGTCCGATGATCGGGGGAAAATAATGGATGAAATTTTTAAAAAAATTGTCCGGCCAAAAATTGTAAATCCAATTTTCGTTATCAATCATCCGATTGAGCTTTCACCGCTTGCAAAAAAAATTCCGGAAGATTCGCGCTATGTGGAACGTTTTCAGTTACTTGTGGGTGGTATGGAATTAGTTAATGCTTTTTCCGAGTTAAATGATCCGCTCGATCAGCGCGAAAGATTTGTCGCTCAGCAGGAAATGCGCGAAGCCGGAGACGTTGAGGCAATGAGAATTGATGAAGATTTTATAACTTCTCTGATGCATGGCATGCCACCGACTGCTGGCCTTGGCATGGGAATAGACCGCCTGGCCGCCTTGCTTACAAACTCTCATAATATTAAAGAGGTAATTTTATTTCCAACTCTAAAACCGGATAATAAAAAATAAAATAAAATTTATGAGTGAATATTTGAAGCGGAGAGAAGAAAATGAATATATCAAGGGTTTGAGGGAAAGGTTGCGGCAAGTTGGAGAAGAAGTTGTAACGATTAGAAACGAACGAATGAGACTTCTTGAGAACGCTTCAGGGGGTAATAAAGAGGCAATGCGAAAGCTCAGAGATTGTACAGAAAAATTAGAGCGGGCACAGAGAGAAGAAGAGGAGGTTTTCGCAGATTTGGCCGACGCGATGGAGCAAGAGCACCCTGAATTAAAGGAATAAATATGGCAAAGCCGGGAAAAAGAGCAATGGTTTTTGGTACTTTTGACGTTTTGCATCCTGGTCATCTTTATTTTTTTCGTGAAGCAAAAAAACGCGGAGATAAATTGATTGTTGTTGTGGCGCGAGATGCAACGGTTAAAAAGATAAAGGGGCATAAGCCGAAATTAGATGAGCATGCGCGACGGGAAATAGTTAGCGCGTTAAAAGTGATAAGCGAGGCAGTGCTTGGCGACAAGTTTGATTGGCATAAATTAATTTTGAAATATAAACCGAATGTGATTTGCCTTGGTTATGATCAAGTTACGCCAAAAAATTTTGAAGTAGAATTACGAAGCAGGGGAGTGGCGCCAAAAATTATTAGATTAAAATCTTATAAACCAAAAAAATATAAATCTTCAATAATTTTGAATAAATAAATTTATGATGGATATAAAATTCCTCAGGGAAAATTTAGAGTTGATGAAAGAAATAGTAAAAAATAAAAACAGTAAAGTTAATATTGATAAATTGTTTCTGGTTGATGAAATGCGGCGTAATTTAATTTCCGAGACAGAAAATCTTAAGGCGGATTTAAATAAACGTTCAAAAACAAAGCCAGGCCCAGAAGAAATTGTGGCCCTGAAAGATTTGAGCAATAAAGTTAAAGAAATGGACGCGAAATTGGCGGAAATTGAAAAAGAATATTACGAGATGATGCTTTTGGTTCCAAATGTTTATTCTTCTGATACGCCGGTTGGAACAGATGAAAGTGCGAACAAAGAAATTGCCCGCCACGGAAAATTACCAAAATTTGATTTTGAACCAAAAGACCACATCACTCTTGGAAAAGAATTGGATTTGATTGATCTTGAGGCTGGAACAAAAACTTCTGGCTATCGCGGATATTATTTAAAGAATGAAGCGGTTTTGCTGCATTTTGCTCTTCTTTGGCATGCCATTAATAAAATGAAAAAATATGGATTTGAGGTAATGGTGACGCCGACCCTACTTCGTGAATTCGCGCTTGTTGGAAGCGGGCATTTCCCCGAAGGAAAAGATGAAATTTATCAGATCGGAAATCCGGGGCGGCTCGCGGATGGAAGCACAAAAGAAGAGATGTTTTTAGCCGGAACTTCTGAGCCGTCGCTTCTTGCATATTTTGCCGATAAAGTTTTGGACGAGAAAGATTTACCAAAAAAAGTTTGCGGATTTTCTCCTTGCTATCGTTCGGAAATTGGCAGTTATGGAAAAGATACAAAAGGACTTTATCGCATCCATGAATTTATGAAAGTTGAGCAAGTAGTGCTTTGCAAAAATAATTTGGAAGAGTCGCTGGAATGGTTAGAAAAAATGCGAGCGATTGCCGAGGAAATGTTGCGAGACTTAGGATTGCCGTATCGAGTGATTCAGCTTTCGACTGGCGATATGGGAACTGGAAAATATAAAATGTATGATTTGGAAACATATATGCCGTCGATGGCTTCAAAAAATTTCTATGGCGAAACGCATTCTGATTCTAATTTGACTGATTGGCAGGCGCGGCGGCTAAATATTAAATATAAAAATAAGGAGGGAAAGACGGAATTTGTTTACACTTTAAATAATACGGTTATTGCCTCACCAAGAATTTTGATTGCGATTTTAGAAAATTATCAGCAAAAAGATGGCAGCGTGAAAGTTCCGAAAGTTCTTCAAAAATATTGTGGAGTGAAAGTTATTAAACCAAAGAAATAAAGCAGTCCTATCTAGAATAAAAATATGTCGTTTTAATAGTTTTTATGAAAACTTGGGTTGAAATAAATAAAAATAATTTGCTCCACAACTTGGAGCAATTTAAAAATTTAATTGGCGACAACGTGAAGATAATGGGCGTTGTTAAGTCCAATGCTTATGGCCATGGTTTAACTGAAGTGGCAGATATTATCTTTGACAAGGTTGATTGGTTTGGAGTTGATTCGCTGGCCGAAGCTTTAGAATTACGCGAGGTCGGTATTAAAAAGCCGATTTTAGTTTTGGGATATACGGAGTTGGCCGATCTAAAAGAGGCCGTAAAAAACAATATTTCTCTTACAGTTTATAATAAAGAAACAATAGAAAAACTTGGTAAAATTCCGATCCATAATCCAAATTTAAATCCGAAAATTCACATCAAAATTGAGACCGGAACTTCACGGCAAGGAGTCTTGGAAAAAGATCTCGTAGAGTTTGTAAAATTTATAAAACAATTTCCCTCAATTGAAGTTCAAGGACTTTCCACCCATTACGCAAATATTGAAGATACGACTGATTCAAGTTTTGCCATGTCGCAACTTGAAGCTTTTTCCCGCGCTACGGAAATTTTAAAAAATGAAGGCGCAGAAGTCCCACTTCGACATACGGCTTGTTCTGCGGCCACAATTTTATTTCCCGAAACGAGATTTGAAATGGTGCGACTCGGAATTAGTATGTATGGGCTTTGGTCTTCAAAAGAAACGAAAGCTGTGGCAAAAAATAAAAATTTGGAATTGGATTTGAAACCGATTTTGACTTGGAAAACAATTGTCGCGCAAATTAAAAATATTCCAGCCGATACATCGGTTGGTTACGGTTTGACTGAGCGCGTAAGCCGAGATTCAAAAGTCGCCATTTTACCGATTGGCTATTATGATGGGTATGACAGAAAATTATCAAGCATCGGTACAGTTTTGATTCGCGGAAAACGATGTAAAGTTTTAGGGAGGGTTTGCATGAACATGACTATTATTGATGTGACTGATATGGAAAAAGTTGAACTCGAGGATGAAGTTGTTTTGCTCGGCCGGCAGGGGAGAGAAGAGGTAAGCGTAGAAGATTTGGCAGGAAAAATTGGGACAATAAACTATGAAGTTGTGACAAGAATTAATTTATTGATTCCAAGGATTTGCGAATAAATTTTCAAGGAGTGTTAATATTTTACGACACATAATTACGTACTCATGGGGAGGATAAAGGATTATCATAAAAAGAGTTACAATAACCCATTTTTTGGCGGAATAAAAAAGGGGGGTGGTTTGCGTAAACGTTTTGGTAGGAAGAATGGCTGGCGTAATAGATTAATTATATTTTTGATTTTAGTTTTATTATCCGCCCTGGGTTATTTTATTTTTTTCTCGCCATATTTTAATATTAAAAAAGTTGAAATCTCTGGTTTGGAAAAAATCAATTATGATCAAATGCGGGCCACAGTTGATAATCAGATCGCCGGCCGAAGATTTTTTATTTTTAGCCAAAATAATATTTTTATTTTTAACGAAGAAGTGCTCAAAGACAATCTAAATAATAAATATTCCTTGGAGTTTTTAAAAATAGAAAAAAGTTTGCCGGGAATAATAAAAATATCCCTGGAAGAAAAAAAACCAGCCTTAGTTTGGAAAACAGCAGAACATTTTTATTTGGTCGATTGGGACGGCGCAATAATTCGCGAAATTACGGAAACAGAGGTATCAGAGTACCTAGGAAATCAAGGAGAGGCAAAAATGGCGCAAATTTTTGATGATAGTAATACTTCGGTTGTAATTAAAGACGAAATATTAGCTCCAGGGGCGATTCGGGCGGTAAATGACCTACAAAACAACTTATCGCGCGCTACGGACCTTAATATCTTAAATTTAGCAATGATTAACCATAGTGATTCGGCTATAAGAGTGATAACTAGTGAAGGCTGGACGGCATATTTTTCTCTTATAAACGATTTAAATGCGCAGATCGCAAAATTAAACGCATTTATGAAAGAGAAAAGCATAGAAGAAAGAAAGATCTTGGAATATATTGATTTAAGATTTGAGGACAGGGTTTATTATAAGTAGTCAAGATTCGAGAATATATAGCGTCGTATAAGATACATTGTGCGACGCATAGACTATAATAAAATACCCCCCTCCTACCGTTTATAGAGACCAAAAACCACGCTTGGGAATTTAAGCGTGGTTTTTAAAATTTATTTTATTTAAAATTTAACGGAGATAATCTAATGGATTAACGGGAATTCCATCAAGGCGGACTTCAAAATGCAAATGTGGGCCCGTGGTTAGTGGTCCTGCTCCAGGAGTGCCTGGCATGCCTCCCGAGAGACCAATCACCTGCCCCCTAATGACATAGGTATCTTCCTGAACATTAAATTTTGAGACATGGCCGTAAACAGTGGAAATACCATTAGCGTGAATCAACATTATATAACTGTATCCTTTTTGTCCTCCATTTTTTATTTTTCCAACATAACCGGGCGCCGGAGCCCTAATCTCTGTTCCTTGATAAGCGCGAACATCAATTCCTGGATGTTCAAAAATATAGCGGTAAGGGTAGTCTGGATCATGAAAAGTTGCGGTAATTCCCCTACTTGGATCAACTGGCCAAGAAAGAACTACAGAACCAGATTGTCCTTCCGAAAAAGATTTGTCGCTTTCTTCCAACCTTTGTCTGATTGATTTTTCAAGGGAGGCAATTTCGGAATTTATCTGTTCTTCCTCGTATTTTGATTGCAGAAGCCAGTTCTGAAATTGTTTTTCAGAGGCAGCTGTTTTATCGAGTAAAAATTCTTTGTTCCCGATTTGTTCTTCAAGTGAACTTTGCATCTTTGTCATCTCATCTTTTGATTTTTCTGCATCATTTTTTTTACCCTCCACTTCTACTCTTTGTTTTTCTAATTCAGCTTTTAAAGCCTGGAGTTCATTTAACGCTTTTTGCAAGTCGGCCTGGAGATTCTCTATATATTTCATCTGGTTAAAGACCTCAGAAAAAGATTCGTTGGCGGTAATAATTTCTAGGTATCCCTTTTGATCGTTTTTATAAATTAATCGCAAGAATTCAGCTATTCGATCTCTATTATAGGCAATTTGGTTTTCTTTTTCTAAAATTTGAACTTCCAAATTTTGTATTTCTAATGCAAGAGTTTCTATTTTTTTTTCAGTAGCTTCAATGTCGATTTTTATTTTAGCGATTTTATTGGATAAAATAGCAAGTTCTGTCGAAAGGCTTGCGGATTTCTTTTGCGCCTCTTCTATTTTCCTTTTATAGCTTTCAGATTTTTTTTGCAAAGCTTCCATTTCTTTCTTCTTTGCATCTATTTCCTTATCTAGATTGGAAATTTCTTGAACAAGCTCGTTCGGGGAAGAATTTTCCGCTTTTGCGATATTAATTAAAGAAAAATTAAAAGGAACAATTATAAAAATTGCTGTAATAATAGCTATTATTTTCCGAAATTTTCGTACCATAGTTTAATTATAGCAAATTTTTCTATGCTAGTAAATTTTTTGCCGTAATAATTCTCTGCAGAGTTTTTTCTTTTCCTAAAATTTCGGCTACTTCAAATGGCGGAGGTGAGGCCTTAAGTCCTGTCAGGGCCACCCGAAGAGGCCAGAGAGTCTCCCCTACCCCCAGTTTATTTTTCTCAATCAAATTTTTTATTTCTTTTTCTAGGTTTTCTTTTGTAAATTCTTTTTCGTCAAGATTAGTCAGTAATTTTTCCACCCAAGATAAGTGTTCAACAATTTCATCCGCCGTCATTTTTTTCCAAAGTAATAATTGTTTATCATAGGACAATTCTTTTTTAAACAAGAAAGAAACAAGTTCTGGCAGATCGGATAATTTTACTAATCTTTCCTGTGTGAGGGCGATAATTTTTTTTAATTGATCAAAAATAATCGTTTCATCGGTTTCCGTGATTTTCCATTCATTATTCTCTCTTTTATTAATCAGATTAGCGTTTTCTAAATAAGGGATGGATTTTTCTGTAAGCTCTGATAAATCCATTTGGCGGATATAGTGACCATTTAGCCAATTCAATTTTTCGATGTTGAAAATAGCCGCAGCTTTGTTCATGTTGGCTATAGAAAATTTTTTAGCTAATTCTTCCTTGGTAAAAAGCTCTTGGTCGGTTTTGGGGTTCCAGCCCAGAAAGGCCATAAAATTAATCAAGGCTTCGGGGAGGTAGCCCATGGCACGATAATCTGCAATAGCCGTAGCCCCGTGGCGTTTTGATAATTTTGTCCGATCGGGGGCGAGAGTTAATGGGATATGCGCGTATTTCGGTTTTCTAAATCCCAATGCTTCAATCATGGCGATTTGTTTTGGGGTATTGGAAATATGATCTTCGCCGCGGATGACGTGGCTGATTTTCATTGTTTCATCGTCAACTACTACAGCGAAATTGTAAAGCGGAGTTTCTAAATTTTTTGCAATGGCAATATCGCCCATCAATCCTGTTTCAAATTCCAAAACACCCTTAATTAAATCATCAAAAATTATTTTTATCTTAGGCATGCGAAATCTAATAATAGATTTTTTGCCTTCGTCATGAAATCTTTTTACTTTTTCAGCAGTTAAATTCGCGCAGCGCCCGGAATAAACCGGTGGCTCTCCCCTTTTCATCATTTCTTGTCTTTCAACTTCCAGTTCTTCCTCTGTGCAGAAACAATAATACGCCCTATTTTCATCTAATAATTGTTGTAAATATTTTTTATAAGTTTCCAATCGTTCGGATTGTCGATATGGTTCAAATCTTCCGCCAACGTCCGGACCCTCGTCATAATCGATTCCAAGCCAATGAAGGCTTTCAATGATTTCTTTTGTAAATTTTTCATCAGATCGTTCTAAGTCGGTATCTTCAATACGTAGAATAAATTTGCCTTCTTGATTTTTTGCAAATAAATAATTAAAAAGCGCGGTTCTGGCAGTACCGATATGTAAATAACCGGTTGGTGACGGCGCAATACGAACCCTAATTTCTTCTTTTTTAAGCATATTTTTTACCTTTTAGTATTACTAACCAACTAAATTTTACTGTTGCCGTTAAAATTCTTTTCCAGCGCCAGGGTTGAATAAATAAT
>JBMORR010000074.1:0-1233 GCA_049322595.1 Patescibacteria group bacterium
ATTAATGTGTTTACTTCTTTAACCTTATTTTCCGCCTCAGACAATCCGACGGGCAGAGGCGCGCTACTCAAAGATTCTATTTGCTTTACAGCTTTCTGCTGCAGGGAGACCATTAACAACCAAACACCTAAGTATGCCGAGACCAAAAGAGTGGATAAAACAACAGTCAATTTTGTAAGCAGAGAGATAAAGCTTACGATTTTTTGGTATTCGAAGGCTTTTTCGGTTCCAATAGACATTAAACTAATAAAATTGTCCTGACTGCGAGGAGTAATTCCTCTCAGAGCAGCCCCCAGGGAGATGAGCCATTTGCCGTTTTTCTTTAGTTCCGGAAAAGAAATATTTTTTTCTATCGGCGGAATATCTTTCGCTAATTCAAGAATTTTAACTATTTTTTCGCCGCTTGCTGCTTGATAAAAATTAATAAATTTTTCCATTTCTTTCGCTAGTTTTTTAGGAGGAAAATCTGGTCCTAATATTCTGGAAAATTCAATTAGCTTTTCTTTGATAATAAAAAACCCAGCGCTGCTTGGGCCAGTAACCTTTAGCATGATGGGTTGGTCTTCTTTAAAAGAAGCAATTCGGGCGAAACTCAGCGCGTGGAATTCTACTGCTACTGGATGGAAGAAATCGCGGACACATTCAAGATAAGAATCAACAAATTTTTTAGGGGATTCGACTACAAAAGCTTTTTGGCGAGTATCTTCTTGAAAAATTTCCCAAGAATAATAGACATCGTTCGCTTTGTAAGGCAATTGAAAATTAATTGCCAGCATGATGGCCTCTTCTAGTTTTTTTTCTTCAACGCTTTTAGGGAAAGAGAGGATTTTGTCATAAACGATGTCTGAGGGGATACTTACGATTACATATTGAATTCGCGGTTTAAATTTTTTCTTTAATTTAAAAAGCGCGGAAGCGAGCCTCGCGGGTTTTTTTAATACTCCGTTTATAATGGTTCCCGACTCTAGTGATTCTTCTAAAGATTGATGAACTGAAAGGACACCTGTTTTTCGATTAAGTTTTAATAAAAGCAACCTGACATGAGTGTCAGTTATTTCGAGCCCGGCAATCCGTTCTTTACGGATTAAAATTTTTGTTAAAACTGGCCAGAATTTCATCCTCCTTGCATTTTATTTTTCTATTTTAAAATTATACCATAAATATTATGCTGGGGTCTATTTAGTTATACACAGCATAAAATAAATATTGAGAGATAAATAATTTGTCTAAGCG
>JBMORR010000075.1:0-9665 GCA_049322595.1 Patescibacteria group bacterium
GGTCGCGAGCATGGAGTTCATGTTGCGGCAGGAGACGAGAGACATCAAGACGATCGCTTCCTGCGTCGAGTTCGCGGCGTGGGAGCTCTTCTGGAAGGGCAAGGACTTCGTCGAAGCTCTTCTGGAGACGGTCGAGTCGGCGGAGGAACAGCCGAGATGAAGTAACTGTTTCCCAACCGTAAACGAGATCCGCCCGCCAAGTCCAAACGCGTCACCTGCGCAGTGGTGAGCCTGGAGGAAGCAGAGCCTCGGGGGAGTGAAAAGTTAAACGCTCAGTAACTCCCCACATTTTTCGAGAATATCACGAGTTGGTATTTTCAAAAGATGTTTAAACCCTGAGGCGAGTAAGTGGACTTGGTCCCGCAAAATTCTCTCTCTTTGCGTGGAAATTCCAGGTTCGCTTACTCACTCCAGGGTTTTTATTTTACTTGCAAGCGTCAAAAAAATACGCTATTATAAATAAAGAAAAAAGTTTATTAATTTTATAAACTATGGAACGTTTTTATTCTGTTATTTTCATAATAATTTTTGCAGCAGCTGGGTTTTTAAAAGCAGGTCAATATGTAGAGGAACATGGTTCTGTAATTATTGATGATGTAAAAGTTAAGGTAGAGATTGCCGACGAGCCCTTGGAAATGTCCAAGGGTTTAAGCAACCGAAAAAGTTTGGATAAAAATCATGGTATGCTTTTTGTTTTTTCCACTCCTGGTCAGCCGGCTTTTTGGATGAAGGACATGGAGTTTTCCATCGACATTATTTGGATTAAGGATGATACAATAGTTGATATTGCGCCAAATCTTCCGGTCGTTGCCGCGGAATTTTTATCAACTTATAGTCCGCGCGAGCCGGCAAACTATGTTTTGGAAGTTAACGCCGGTTTTGCCGCCGAACATGGAATAAAGGTGGGGGACAGGGTTGAAATTAAAATTTGAAATATGAAAGAATGCCCCAGGCAGGAGGTTGAAGAAGGAGGGGAAAAAGATTTTTCAATTGTCAAAGAGGAGATCGAGGTTTTTTTAAAAAACCTATTGCGCCGTGCTCAAAATTTTGGAGTGTTTGATAGACAAAGCAGAGAGTCGCGGCAACAAAAAATTGATTATCTGGAAGATCTTATAAATTTTTTAGAAAACGATGAGTTCTTGCCGATAAAAAGTTATTTTGACGAGCTTATAGGGATTAAAGAGCAGGGAATAGAAAGGCTGGCTAGAGATTTACGCGAAGAAATAGCAACCGCTAAGCCAAGGGTGGATAGACTTAATGAAGAGAATGCGAAGCTTGCTAGGCAGCTAGAAATAGAAAAGAAAAAAGGGGGTATAAAAGGCGTTCAGGCGATTTTAAAAGAAATCGGAAATATTGATGATGATATTGCGGGCATTGCCCAGGACCGGGAAAAAATGAGAGAAGATTTAAGGAGGGCTCAGGATGATCCGGAGTTGGAAAAATTTAGAAATTTCCTTTTGGCGATAAATATAAAATTGAAAGAAGATAGTGGAAGAAACTAAGGAAGTTGACATTTTTTTTGATAAGTGTTTTAATTGTTAAATGTTAATTTTTTAATACAGAAATAAAGATTATGATCGCAGTAATTAAAACAGGCGGAAAACAGTATAAAGTAAAAGAAGGGGAAGTTTTAAAAATCGAAAAAATCGCCGGAAAAGCCGGTGATAAAATTGATTTTGAAGTTTTGCTTTTGGCTGACGAAGATGGTAAAGATGTGAAGGTCGGGAAACCTCTCGTTTCCGGCGCAAAAGTCAGCGCAGAAATTTTGGAACAAGGTCGGGCGAGAAAAGTGAACATTATCAAATACAAACCAAAAGTTCGCTATCGCCGCAAAGCCGGGCACCGACAGATGTACACAAAGGTGAAAGTAACGAGTGTAAAATAGTTAAATAAAAAAATCAGCCTTACTCGAGGCTGATTTTTTTGATCTTTTTAAATTTCTTTTCTTCCCTTAAGCGCGTCGGAGACCGTAACTTCGTCGGCATATTCCAGATCCGAACCCATGGGCAGTCCGCGGGCAAGGCGGGTAATTTTTATATTTTTACCAAAAGATTTTATAAGTTTTGTAAGGTAGAGCATTGTTGTTTCGCCTTCCAAATCTGGATTTAACGCCAAAATTATTTCTTTTATTTTTCCATTTCCTTTTTGGATGCGAGTGATAAGCTCTTTAATTTTTAATTGTTCAGGAGTGATTCCGTGAAGAGGATCGAGCACTCCGCCCAAAACATGATAGGTGCCGCCGTGGACTCCCGTATTTTCAATGACCGGCAAATCTTGATACTCGGATACGACGCAAATAGTCCCATGGTCGCGGCGGGAATCGGCACAGATTGAACAAGGATTTTTTTCGGAAAAATTTTGACAGATACCGCAAGTCGCCATAATATTTTTTACAGATCCGAGAGCCATGGCAAATTTTTCAACTTCTATTTTTGGTTGTTTTAACAAATAAAAAACAAACCGGAGCGCGGTTTTTGGTCCGACGCCTGGCAAGCGAGAGAAATATTCTATAAGAGATTGGAGTGGGGGTGGAAAGTGAGGCATTACTAAAAAAGTAACGAGTAACTAGCAACAGGTAACTAATAAATTGATTTTCAAATTACCGGTTACTGGTTACTCGTTACTGGTTACTTAATTTATTGTGGTTCTTCTGCGTAGCGTTCCAGATTTTTGAAACTGACCCGGTTTTCGTCAAAAAATAAATTTACAATGCCGGTCGGGCCATTTCTGTGTTTGGCAACATGCAGTTCGGCAATATTTTTTTCTTCGGGCGCAATCTCGCGGAAATTCCGGTCCATGGCTTTTCGATAAATAAACATAACCACATCAGCGTCCTGCTCGATTGAGCCCGATTCGCGCAAGTCAGCTAATTTCGGAATGGCCGGGGAGCGCGCTTCCACGGCACGAGATAACTGAGACAAGGCAAGCACGGGGATATTTAATTCTCTGGCAATACCTTTTAGTGACCGCGTAATTTCTGCGATTTCCTGAACGCGGTTGTCGCTTTTAGTGCGAGATTCCATTAATTGTAAATAATCAATAACCAAAAGACCCAAACCGTTTTCAATTTGAAGCCGACGGGCCTTGGTGCGGATTTCCATAATATTTGAAGTTGCGGAATCGTCAATATAAATTGGAGCCTCGGACAAAATTCCCATGGCGTGGCCAATGCGCGGGAAATCATCATCTTCGTCTCGGTCGGAAAGGTGCCCGGTGCGCATTTTCCAAAGATCTACTCCAGCCTCAGCGCAAAGCAGGCGATCGACTAATTGTTCTTTGGACATTTCCAAGCTAAAAATTCCGACGGGAACTTTCGCTTTGATAGCAACGTTTCTTGCTATATCCAAGGCGAGGGAAGTTTTCCCCACGGAAGGGCGAGCGGCCAAAATTACGAGGTCTGATTTTTGGAGTCCGGCTAAAAGATTATCTAAATCACGATAGCCGGTTGTGAGGCCGCGAAGTTTTCCTTTTTCCCGATGTAATTCGTCGATGCGGTCAAACGCTTCGGTTAAGATATTTTTTATCGGGATGAAAATCTGTTTTAAATATTTTTGGGAAACAGAAAAAAGTTTTTGCTCGGCTCTATCCAAAACAACTTCAACATCTTCTTCTTCGTTGTATCCAAGTGAGGTGATTTCTCCCGCGGCAGTTAAAAGCCGGCGAAGAGTCGCTTTTTTCTGGACAATATTCGCGTAATGGACAACGTGGGAGGCAGTCGGGACGGAATTTGCCAGGGTCATCAAATAGCTTCTACCTCCGACCATTTCCAATTTGCCACGCTCTTCCAATTTTGCGGTTAAGCTTAAAATATCAATTGGCTCGTGGCGGCCAAAGAGATCCAGGATTGCCTCGTAAATTACCGCATGACTTTCTTTATAAAAATCTTCCGGCTGGACAATATCAGCCACACGAATTATAGAATCCTTGTCTATCAAGAGGGATCCCAAAAGAGATTGCTCGGCCTCAATGTTTTGTGGAGTAATTTTTTCGTTTGCCATACGGGTTTTTAGTTCTTAAATCTTAAACAATTTGGCAAAAAAAAGCAAATGGGTTTTTGCACATTTTGTCCACGCCTCCAAATCGCGGGAAAAGCCGCTATTTTGAGTTCTGGTTTTGTTTGTGTTATAATATTTTAAGTTATTAGAACTAATTTTAGCTTGGTTATGAATAAAAGATTTTTTCATGCTATTGCCATGATGGTTGGCATGATTGTCGGAGTTGGAATTTTTGGCGTGCCTTACGCCGTGGAGAAGGTAGGGTTCGCGCTTGGTTTTATTTATATTTTTATAATGGGCTTGCTTTTATTGCTTGTCCATTTGCTTTATAGCGAAGTGGTTTTACGGACAGAGGGAAAGCACAGATTGGTTGGCTACGCGGAAATATATCTTGGCGCAAAGGGAAAAATCGTAGCGGCTGTGGCGCAAATTTTATCTTTTTATGGCGCGCTTATTGCATATATAATTATTGGCGGACAGTTTTTACATTTACTTCTTTCGCCGATTTTTGGGGGAACAGTTTTAGCTTATCAAATCGGGTTTTTTATTTTTATGTCTCTTACAGTTGGGGCTGGTCTTCGCCTTGTGGCGCCGATTGAATTTGCCATGACGATGTTTCTTTTGGTCGTCGTGACGATAATTTTTATTTTTGGATTGTCTTATGTTTGGTATCCAAATTTGTATATAATGAATTTAAAGGAAATATTTTTTCCATACGGTGTAATTTTGTTTGCCTTGGGCGGCGCGGCGGCGGTTCCCGAAATTAGAGATTTATTGCGTGGTCAGGAAAAAAAGATGAAAAAAGCAATCGTTTGGGGAACGGTTATTCCTCTTATTATTACGGTTCTTTTTTCTTTTGTAGTTATCGGAATCAGTGGAGAAAATACTACTTCGGAAGCGATAAGTGGTTTAATCGGTCCGCTCGGGGGAAAAATAGTTACTCTAGGAGCGGTTTTTGGATTTTTAGCCATTGCTACATCCTTTCTTGTTTTGGGATTAAACCTAAAAGAAATTTTTAAACTTGATTATAAAATTAATGGATGGTTTTCTTGGCTTTTAGCTTGCGTAGTTCCATTTTTAGTTTTTTTATTAGCTCGGCCAGAATTTATTTCCGTAGCCGCTTTTACCGGAGCGGTGCTCGGCGGTCTTGAAGGACTTTTAATCATTTTTATATGGCTTAAAGCAAAAAAAGAAGGAAAGAGAGTCCCGGAGTATAACTTAAAGGTTTCCGAATGGGTTTTAAGTTTAGTGGTTTTTGTTTTTGTTTTGGGTTTTATTTATAAAATAATTTATCCCGAATTTTAAAAAACCATGGTTTCTAATTTAAAAAAGTATAAGGAAAAAAGAAAATTTTCCGTTACTTCAGAGCCAAGGGGCAGAATAAAAAAAACCGGCAAAAGCCGGTTTGTTGTTCAAAGGCATGACGCGAGCCACCTACATTATGATTTTCGTTTGGAGATTGATGGAGTTTTGAAATCTTGGGCCGTGCCAAAGGGTCCGCCCGAGGTCGGAGGAGTAAAGCGTCTAGCTGTGGCCGTTGAAGATCACCCTGTTGATTATATTGATTTTGAAGGGAAGATTCCCGAAGGTGAATATGGCGCCGGAACAGTGAAAATTTGGGATAAAGGAAAATTTGTTTTGAAAGAGCGCACGGAGAAAGCAATGAAGTTTGAGCTCTTGGGTAAAAAATTAAAAGGGGATTACGCGCTTATAAATTTTAAAGAAAAAAATTGGTTATTATATAAAATATAAAAACACGGCTGATGGCCGTGTTTTTTAATATTATTTTTTTGTTAGATCCAGCGCGTTTCGTAAAAGCATTGCTACGGTCATCGGACCAACTCCGCCGGGGACTGGCGTAATCCAGCCGGCTTTTTCTGCTGCTGATTCAAGGTCTACGTCGCCGACTGTTGTGCCATCATCCAGGCGCGTAGTTCCGACATCAATTAAAATTGCGCCGGGTTTTATTTTATCAGCCGTGATAATTTTTGGGTGGCCGAGCGCGGTGATAACAATATCGGAATCAGATATTTCGTTACTTAGTTTTTCCGGCATTATTATTGTTTTAACATCGTTTTTTTCCAAAATTTTTTCAAGGGGTTTCGCGAGGATTTCGCTGTTGGCCAGAATGGCTATTTTTTTATTTTTCAATTCCATGCCGGTTGATTCAACAAGTTTTAGAATTCCGGAAATAACCGGCGGAATAATTTTTGGTTCGCCAGCTAAAAATTTTGCGATGTTTTCCGGATGAAAACCGTCCGCATCTTTTTCTGGAGCGATGGCAGCAATGATTTCACTTTCATTATAACCGATAGGCAGAGGGAGTTGGACAATAATTCCGTGAATGTCAGGTCGGGAATTTAATTCCTGAATTTTGGCAATGATTTTTTCTTCTAGTTCAGTGGCAAAAAATAAAAATTTCTCAAAATTAATTCCGACTTCTGCCGCGGCTTTTTCTTTTAAGCCAACATAAAGATGCGAGGCGGGGTCAGCGCCAACTAAAATCACGGCTAGGCCGGGAGTAACTCCCGATTCAGCGATTTCTTTTTTTATTTTCGCGCGAATTTCTGCAGCAAGGGTTTTCCCATTAATAATTTTAGAAGGCATTGAATTTTTATACTTAAAGTGTTAGATTGGAACCAGAGAATCAGAGGGAGGGTTGAATGAAAAAGCTTCTTGAAAAAACAAGCAGGGGTTTTTGGACAATGATCGGAGTATTGGTCGTTGTTGCGGCCGTTATTCTCATCGCAGGTCAGGTGTACCACTTCTTTTTTGTCAAAACGTGGAGTTTGGATGATTGGTTTGGGGTCGCCGCGATCCTCGTCCTATTGGTGTTTGTGGCGGCAGTTGTACTTTTTGAGATATACAAAAAAAAGACGTCTGCCCCAGAAGATTGATCCAGGAGGCTACAGGAGGGTTGTAGGCATGGGAATTTTTGGGAAAAATACCACTATTCTCTGCTAATCAGCCAACACCGAGAGGCCCGGATAAATAGGGAATCTCGCCACCAGTTCGCGAACGTTTTCGCGGACTTCTTTTTTTACATTTTCGTCATTAATATTTTTTATAATCCTTACAATCATCTCGCCAACAAATTTCATCTCCTCTTCTTTCATTCCGCGAGTTGCAAGGGCTGGAGTGCCAAGGCGAATGCCAGAAGGATCTGTAGGTTTTTTGGTGTCAAACGGAATCATATTTTTGTTAACATAAATTTCTACCTCGCCAAGCGCATCTTCAGCTTGTTTTCCGGAAAGTCCAGCATCGGTAAGATCAATTAAAACCAAATGATTGTCCGTACCACCGGAAACTAACTTTAATCCGTTTGCCAAAAGTGTCTCCGATAAAATTTTAGCATTTTTAATAATTTGTTTTTGATATTCAATAAATTCTGGCCGGAGCGCTTCAAGAAAGGCTACGGCTTTTGCGGCAATAATATGTTCAAGCGGGCCGCCTTGCATTCCCGGAAAAACAGCAGAATCAATTTTTTGCGCTAAATTTTTTTTATCTTCCGGTCGTAGACGATCGGTGGTTTTGCAGAGAATCAGGGCGCCGCGCGGACCACGAAGTGTTTTGTGTGTCGTAGTCGTAATAACATCGCAAACAGGAACTGGGTCGGGATGAATTTTCGCGGCAACAAGTCCGGCAATGTGGGCGATGTCAGCCATTAAATATGCCCCGACTTCGTCGGCGATCTTTCGGAAAGCAACAAAATCAATTTTTCTTGGATAAGCCGAAGCGCCAGTTAAAATCAAACGCGGTTTTTCGCGGAGAGCAATTTCCCGAACTTCATCCATGTCAATTTGACCAGTATCTTTGTTTACGCCGTAAAAAACAACATTATAAAATTTTCCCGAAAAGTTTATCGGTGAACCATGGGAAAGATGTCCGCCATGCGCTAAGTTCATCGCTAAAATTTTATCGCCAGGATTTAGAAGAGCTAAATATGCCGCGGCGTTCGCCTGGCTTCCGGAATGTGGCTGGACGTTGGCATGTTCGGCGCCGAAGATTTTTTTCGCGCGGTCAATTGCTAAATTTTCCGCAACATCGACAAACTGGTTTCCGCCATAGTAACGTTTTCCTGGATAACCTTCGGAGTATTTATTAGTAAGCGGCGTACCCATTGCTTCCAAAACCGCGCGGGAAACAATATTTTCCGAAGCAATCATTTCCAAACCAGACCGCTGGCGATTTATTTCTTGTTCAATTATATTCGCGATTTCCGGATCAAATTTTGATAAAAATGACATAGGAGTAAAATAAAAATTACTTAGTTAAGTTAGCTAGTTTCGGGCTATTTTACATTACTTCATAGGTTGGGACAACTAAGTAATAATATTAGTGCTACTTTATTTTACTTCAATCCCGGGTAAAAGGCAAAGGAAAATATTAAAAAAATTATAAAATTTTTACCATATAAGTTCCCTCTAAATAATATCCGAGTTTTTTGTAATATTCTCTGACGCCGACTCCGGAAATTACGGCCATTTTTTTGAGGCCGTATTTTTTAGCAATTTTTTCCGCTTCGGCCATTAATTTTTTTCCAAGACCAAGATGCTGGGTTGCACCGGGAGTTTTTTTATCAATTGGAACAAGATGACCGTAAGTGTGTAATTCGCGAATCAGCGCGGCATTTTCCAATTCTGGTAAAACGGCCGGCATTTCAAAATCAGGAATGCGCAAGCGGATAAAAGCGTAGAGGATTTTTTTGTCAGGAGAATCAAAACTGATAAAGTATTCCGTTCCGCCGGAAGCATTGTATTTTTTTACAAATAATTTCGGTGCGGTATATTTAATATTTTTTTGATGGCCAATTTCCCGGCAACGGATGCATTTGCAGGCAAGGCCGCGGCGAGACATTTCTTGCTGCAGCACTTCTCGCAGATTGGAAATTTTATTTCCGGCTTCAATACTCGGACTCGGAATGTCGCGGATTAAGCGATTGATGCGGACGTAGGGCGGAATTATTTTTTTGATTTTAATAAGCAGGTCAATAAGTTGTTTTTCCGAGTATGGTTTGTATTTTTTCTGTTTCCACCATTTATAAATTTCCGAACCGCGAGTGACGACGCAAGGATATATTTTAATCATGTCTGGCTGGAAGTCGGAATTAGAAAAAATTTCGCGGAACATTTTTAAATCTTTGACCAGGGTAGACCCCGGAAGATTTGGCATTAAATGATAGCAAATTTTAAATCCGGCATCTTTCAAGAGCTTTGTAGCGCGTACGGTTTCAGCGGCATTGTGTCCGCGGCAATTTCGCTGTAAAATAGAATCATAAATACTCTGTACGCCAAGCTCAACTCGCGTAGCTCCAAGTTCACGCATTCGCGCGATTTCATTGGGAGTAATGTGATCAGGTCTGGTTTCAAGGGTAATGCCGATTATGCGGTGTGCGGCGGTTTCATTTATTTTTTGCGCCGCAGCGAGATTTTTACTTTTTTTACCATTTGCCCCATTAAAACATTTTTGGATAAACCATTTTTGGTATTTATCCGGCAGAGCCGACCATGTCCCGCCAATCACAATTAATTCCAGTTTGTCGGTCGGATGGCCATTCATTTCCAGAACCTTAATTCGTCCGGCGACTTGTTTTTCGGGATTAAAATTAAAAGCAATAGCGCGCATCACGGCGGGTTCATTGGATAAATAGCTTTTGGGCATGTTTTTTTC
>JBMORR010000076.1:0-1217 GCA_049322595.1 Patescibacteria group bacterium
CGCGTCAGATCTGGAAATTCCTTTTGTCGCCGTCACACTTTTAAACCATAAAGGTTATTTTACTCAAGAACTAACCCGCGAAGGCAAGCAAATTGAACATCCGGTAAGATGGAATCCGAAAAAATATTTGACCCCCCTTCCCTTTTCTACCGAAGTTCATATCCATGGCCGGCGAGTCGTAATTAAACCATGGCTTTACACGATAAAAAGTGAAATTAGCAAAGCAAGTGTCCATATTATTTTTTTAGACACGGACGTTAAAGAAAATATCTTAAAAGACAGAAAAATTTCTTATTTTCTTTATGGCGGAGATTCAAAATATAGACTGAAACAGGAAATTGTTTTGGGCGTTGGCGGCGTAAGAATTTTGAAAAATCTGGGTATTGATGTAAAAAAATATCACATGAACGAAGGTCATGCCGCGTTTTTAACCTTAGAGCTTCTGCGGATGAATAATTTTAATTTAGAAGAAACGCGGAAAAAATGCGTTTTCACAACCCATACTCCGGTCGCCGCCGGACACGATTATTTTGATTATGCGCTGGCAGAAGAACAAATGGAGCCGCTCGTAGCACCCACACTTCTTAGAAAACTTTGCGGCAAAGAAAATTTAAATATGACGCGCCTAGCTTTTAACATGAGCGATTATGTAAACGGCGTGGCAAAGCGTCATAAACAAATTTCGGAAAAAATGTTTCCGGGTTATGAAATCCACGCGATCACAAATGGTGTCCATTCCAAAACCTGGACACACCCCGCGTTCCAAAAACTTTATGATAAATATCTTTCCGGCTGGGAGGCTGAACCAGAGCTTTTTATCCGTGCACCAATAATTCCCAACGAAAAAATATGGCAGGCGCGCGACAAGGCAAAAAAAGAATTGCTGGATTACGTAAAAAGAAAAACCGGCGTCACCATGAAAAAAGACGTCCTGACGATCGGTTTCGCCAGGCGCGCCACGGCATATAAACGGCATAATTTTATTTTTAAAAATTTAAAGCGGCTTGAAGAAATTGCCAAAAAATTTCCTCTGCAAATAATTTTTGCCGGCAAAGCCCATCCGCGTGATATTGACGGAAAACAAATTATCAAAGAAGTCTTTCAAAATATTAAAAAAGTGAAAAGAAAAATAAAAATAGTTTATTTAGAAAATTACGATATTGAGATGGCAAAAAAATTAACTTCCGGATGTGATGTTTGGTTGAATAATCCGGAAC
>JBMORR010000077.1:0-1209 GCA_049322595.1 Patescibacteria group bacterium
TCCATCTCTTTATGAGGGATTCGGTTTACCAATACTTGAAGCGTTATCACTTGGAGTCCCCACAATAACTTCAAATAAATCTTCTCTTCCAGAAATAGCCGGCCAAGCCACTCTTCTTGTTGATCCAGAAAATATAGATGAAATATTTAAAGCTTTAGAAAAGATTTTGACGGATAAAAATTCGCGGAGCGAACTTGGAAAGAGGGGAATAGATCAGGCGAAAAAATTTGATTGGGAAAAATGCGCTGAAGAAACAATTAAAATTTATGAAGAAGTCGCAAAAAATAAATAATCTAAAATAAAAAAACTGGCCACAATGACCAGTTTTTTTATTTCTTATTTAAGAAAGTTCAGAAGAAGAATGACAGTTATGACAATCTGGAAAGTTACGCCCTGAAATATTGTGGGCTTAACTTTAATTAGATCGTGAATAAAAAAATGAAAACGATAAAAATTTTTGAAAAGTTTATCAGACAACTCATGGCAAACAACCAGAAAATCCGGAAGAAGGCCGCCGAGAATGCCTGAAGCAATGTTTAACCCTTGGTTGATCGAGTCTCCGTAAAAATATTTTGAAACCAGCAAGATCATTAATATAACAACGTCGATTACTACGATACTAATAATCTTTTTAGCTTTTGCCTTTTGGTCACCCTTGTATTCTTCAATCCAATCTTGGTCGCCGTGGGGGATTATGTCTAGGACAAAGTGAGATATAAAAGCTAAAACGAAAGCTAGAATAGGATTATTTATCTGCTGGCCAATTAGGGCGCCGGTTGTGGCATGAACTGTTAGGAGCATATTGTTTGTGCCAGTTGGTTTGGTGGCTGGGGTCGGGATCGAACCGACGACCTAGGGCTTATGAGTCCCTCGCTCTAACCAACTGAGCTACCCAGCCTTTTCATCAAATAAATTTTGTAAATGCAAATTTTTTTTAGCAAAATTTTTGACCAAATAAAACAAATTTTATTAGTCGGTTCGAGTTTTAGATCAAGTTAAGTTTTGATTGCGGGGGCCGGATTTGTCGCTCTGCTCCTTAAAACCCTGCGGTTTTAATGTTTCCGCGAATCGGGAAAACTACGTTTTCTCGACTCCTTTCCTCAAATCTGTCCCGTCTTATGTAATCTAAATAAGTTGCTTGGTTGCGGGGCCGGATTTGCACCGGCGATCTCCTGGTTATGAGCCAGGCGAGATGCTACTTCTCCACCC
>JBMORR010000078.1:0-1203 GCA_049322595.1 Patescibacteria group bacterium
AATTAATTGATTTTATCCGTCCCTTGCAACACAAACTTTTCGCCGCTGTACTTTGTTTGATATTTGTTCTTTTCGGCGTTAACCTGACTTTTTTTGATAAAAATGACGGATTGGCTTATATTTATAAAAACGTTTGGGATTATGCCGCGATCGCCGATGAGGTGAACGCGACGATTTCCGAAGACGCAATAATTATTGTGGATCGAGCTGATAAAATATTTTTTCCGGAGCATCGGGTGATTACGCCGCTTCGCGAAAAAAGTACTTATGCCGCGATTCCCGAACTTGCAAAAACTTTGCCGCTTTATTATTACGGCTTGCCGCTGGTTGAAAAAGAAATGAATTATCTTTATGACGGAAGATTGAATCGTGAGGAAATAGAAATTATTGAAATAAAAAATTTTGGAGCGGAAACTCTTTATCAATTAAAATATTTAAAATAAGTTATGCTTTCTTTTTGGCATAAATTTATCCGTATAATTTTAATTTTCACCCCGATTATTATTTTTGGGTGGCTTGTTACGAAAGCAATCGCGCCGGGCGGAAGAATGGAGGCGGTTTACGACATGCGGCATGAGTCGCCATTTGTTTCCAAACTTTACCCAAAAGATCGAGTTTCGGAGATTAAACAAGATGCTGACAGGGAATTTTATCGCGTTCTGAAAGACGAGCCGGTTTATTTTGATTTAAGTCCAAATAGTAATTTTTCCGAAGTAGCAGTAACAATAAGATACAAAAATTCAAGAGACGTGCCGCTTCAATTTGGCGGACTTGCAAATAAAGATTCTTGGACTTTTGACTTTCGAGAATTGCCGCCGACTGCCGGTGCGCTCCAGACAAAAACGGAAATTTTTGAGCTAGGAAAACTTACGCCGGAAGGGAAAAAATTTAGATTTGGATTTTCCGCACCAGATTTTTCCGAAGGAGAAATAAAAATTTATAAAATCAGGGCGCTTTTTCTTAGAAAACCTATGACAGAAAAAGAAGTTGCCAATAAAGTTTTGGAAAAGATAATTGAGCGGCTGAACACAATTTTATGACAGTAAAAGAATTTTTTTATAAAATTTTTAAGGATGCCTTCGCGGTTTCTTTTATTTCTCTTTTTATTTTTGGCACCATGGAATGGTTTGAACCGGGGTTTGTAAGTTTTTATATCAGCTTTAATTTACTCTTGATAATTCCGCTAATTTCCGGTATTCTAAC
>JBMORR010000079.1:0-1193 GCA_049322595.1 Patescibacteria group bacterium
GATGGAGGAAAATAAACAGCATTAATGCTTACGCCGAAGTAGAAAATAGGGGCAGCGGCGGCATGGCGGTCATGAATAGTATCGGTGAAATTTTGGACATTCCCATACATTATTATATACGCGCCGATTTTCGTGGGTTTGAAACTTTAATTGATAAGTTGGGCGGAGTCTCCATATATGTTGAAAAATCTTTTGTCGATTATCAGTACCCAACGGATGACGAAAAATACCAAACACTTACCTTTGAAGAAGGCTGGCAGACGATGGATGGCAGCACGGCATTAAAATTTGTTCGTTCTCGCCATGGCACAAACGGCGAAGCTTCTGATTTTGCAAGAAGCCGCCGCCAACAAAAAGTTCTAGTCGCCTTAAAAGAAAAAATTCTTTCTTTTAGCACTCTTTTAAATCCCATCAAAATTCAAAGTATTTTTGATGCGGTAAAAAATTCCATTGATACAAACATGGAAATGTGGGAAATTGTACGGATGAGTCATTTGGCGCGCGATGTTGACACGGAAAAAATTATTCATCAAGTATTAAGTGCCGACCAGGACGGATTACTTGTTGCGGCAAATATTGACGGTGCCTACGTTTTAGAGCCCCGGGCAGGAAACTTCAGTGAAATACAATTTTTAATAAAAAATATTTTTAATGTCGCTTCGGAAATAAATTTTGAAGATAAAGCACCACCAACTATCCTTGAAATCCAAAATGGTACTAAAATTACAGGATTGGCCTCCCGAACTTCCCAAATGCTTACTAAACTTGATTACAAGGTATCAAAAGTAAGCAATGCTGTTGAACAAAATTACGAAAAAACAATTATTTACGACTTAACCGACGGAACAAAAAATGACGACCTGCAATTTTTAAAAGAAAAATTAAACGCTGAGGTTTCTTTATCTACCCCCTCATGGCTTACTGATTCAGCTTCGTCTGGTGAAATTTCCCTTTTTGATTCTTCTGCGAAAGAGACAAATAATTTAACGGATTTTTTAATCATCCTTGGCAAAAACGCCACATTCTAATTATGCAATTTACTGTTGCTATTGTTGGCAGAGCTAACGTCGGAAAATCAACTCTCTTTAATCGCTTACTCGAACGGCCGAAAGCGATAGTTTCCTCTGTCGCCGGCACGACTCGCGACCGGAATTATGGCCAAGTTCATTGGCGCGGTCATGATTTTGAACTTA
>JBMORR010000080.1:0-1165 GCA_049322595.1 Patescibacteria group bacterium
GCCCGGAGCCGTCTCCTATGAATTTCTTGTCATCGTTTATTACGACTATGCCGCCTATCTGATATTCCTTCGCGTTTAACTTCGGGAGAGTTCCCGTCCATCCGTAAGACACCCACGTTTGAGCGCAGACAGAAATTATTAAAACGAGATATGCCGCCATTGCGGCGGCGCATTTAAACCTGACAAACATAAAAAGAACTCCTTAAAATAGCGTTTGGGCTTGTCCCCTGTTTATAATTACTTTTAATTTGACACGCAGAGAGCGTTTTTTTTGCCGAAACCGCTAAATCGAAAGCCCGCCGTTTTAGGGAGGATTAAAAAAATAAAAAAAATCTGCTATCTGGAATTCGGATTTAAAGTAATTATAAGTGAAAAGAAAATTTTCGGGAGACTGAAATGACCTTGCGATACTCTTTAAGCGCGGATAAAAAATCAATGAGAAGCCGACTTTGCATTAAGCCGGAGATTGCTCCCAGACGGCTTTCCTTGGACGCAGCGGCGGAATTGCCAAACCTTTCCGAAGACCTGCGCAAAAGCCTTATTCCTTTTTCTTTCAGGATCCTTTCAGCTTCGTTTTTGCGCGGCATAGGCATTGATTACAGCGACGCGGAAATGCTTAAAGAAATCGTGTTGAATCGCCTTGCCGAGAACGCGACGCTTATGAAAGACCATTCTCGCAGCGTAGACGACTGGATTGGCATCGTCGGGAAAACTGAATGGGAGGAGGCGAAAGACAAAAGACCCGCCGGAGTAAACGCTGTATTCTGGATTGACGAAGTAAAAGCCGCTCCGTCCCAATTGTTGCGCGGAATCGAACTCGGAGCGGTTCACAGTTGCTCGGTTTCCATTGAGTTTGAATGGGAAAAAAGCCACCCGAAAATGAAAGACTCAGATTTTTTTTATCGCCTCGGCGAAGTTGTCGAGAGCGACATCGTTAGAATCATCTGCAAAAAAATTCTGCGCATTCTTGAGGTTTCGCTTGTTTGGCAAGGCGCAGACCCGGACGCAAAAATCAAAACCGACGAAAATAATTTTGATAGAGAGCCCGCAATTATTGCCGGCTCATTATCCTATGAAGGAGGCATAAAAGACATGAACTTAAGCATTCTCGCTAAAATTTTGGGGATCCCCGAAAACGAGATAACCGAGGAGAAACTCCCAATTC
>JBMORR010000081.1:0-9199 GCA_049322595.1 Patescibacteria group bacterium
GGATATAATCGTTGGTAAATTTTTCGCTAGTGGTATAAAGTATTTTTTTCTTTGGGTCAGCGCCCAAAATGGCGTGGCCGATTCCTTGAAGGAGGTGGGTTTTTCCAAGGCCAACTCCGCCATAAATAAAAAGCGGGTTGTAAGTGCTTTTACCCGGATTTTTTGAAACGGCCTGCGCCGCGGCATGGGCCAATTCGTTGTTTTTTCCAACAACAAAGTTGGGAAAAGTGTATTTTGGATTTAATCCAAAGCGATTGCTTGGAGTCTCGGTTGTTATTTCTTGTTTTTCAGAAATTATTTGGGTCGCAGTCACGGGCACGTCCATCTTTTGCGTTTGAGGCTTGATTGTCTCCACCCGGTAAATAACCTCTTTGATGTGTCCGCCAACAATTTTTTGTAAAGTTTTTAAAATTGATTGGTGATATTTATTTTCAAGCCACGCCTTAGTAAAAGTGTTGGGCACTCCGACCGTAATTTTCTCTCCATCAATAAAAGAAATGGCAGTATTTTTAAACCAAGTGGTAAAATTGGCTTTTGTGAGGTTCAGTTCTAGTTCGCCCAGAACCGCCTGCCAAAGTTGTTGGTTAGTCATAATGGAGAAGGGTTATGTCTGCTGTCGCCTTTTCTAATATATCACAGAAAAAGGAGTGCTAAAATAGCGTGAAAAGATGAAAAAGTGAATAAGGTGTTGATTAATTGGGGAAAACTGTTTTAAAAATTTCTTAAGAAAAAATTAAAATCACATTTTCTACTTTAAAGGATCAAGTCCTCCTTTTGAAAATGGGTTACAACGCAAAATGCGCCATAGGGCCTTTCCTCCCCCGCGAAAAACACCATATTTTTCTATTGCGGCGTACCCGTACTCCGAGCAAGTCGGATGAAAGCGGCAAAAACCATTCGGAAAAAGAAAGGAAAAAGCTCCATGGTCAAAAGAAAGAGTTTTTTGATATATTCTAATGATTTTTAAAACTGTTTTTCTGGCAGCGAGAGTAACAAGGGTCATTTTCTTAAGAGATTAAAGTGACTAAGACCAGAAATTATCTCTTTTTCTAGCTCTTTGTGAGTTTTTCCTAGCGCAGCGGGTAGGGCGGAAATGACAAAATCATAACCCGGAGTTATTTTTTTTATTTTTTCTTGAATTATTTCTCGAATTTGTCTTTTTAGTCGATTTCGGGCAGTGGCAAGCTTGGAAACTTTTGTCCCAACCACAATACCAAAGCGCGAGATGCCCAGCTTATTTTCTAAAACCTTAAATCCAAGAATTTTGGTATAGAAAGACAATCCCCTTTTCCAAATTTTTTGGAAATCTTTGTCAGATAATAGGCGATGGGGCTTGGATAACATACTTTTGGGAAAAGTTTTAAACAGTTAATCGCTTTCTTCCCTTTGCTTTTCTTCTTTTCAGGGTTTTACGACCGCCAGGAGTAGACATTCTTTTTCGAAATCCGTGCACTTTCTTTCGGCGGCGTTTTTTTGGCTGATAGGTTCTTTTTGTAGACATAATTTTTATTAAAAAAGTTTAATTTAGTTTATTTGGTCTAAAATTTTTAGCTCTAATTTGTCATTCATGGAATCATAAACCGCAAAAGTCGCCCGATAAAACATTCCTGCCAGAGTTCCCGGATTTATGAGCTTGGTGTCGCCAAGTTTTTCTTCCCAAGGTTTATGCGTATGGCCGTAGAAAACTAGGTCAAATGTATTTTTTTTGGCTAACTCTAGCGCTTTTTCCGGAAAATGGGTAAAGGCTATTTTTTTGCCGTTAATCTCTATTTTTCCAACCATTCCGTGAATCGTAACGTTTGAAAAATTCATGGCGACTTGCTCCAAAAGATCGGGGTCGCCGACATTTCCGTGGACCATATGTATTTCTCCGGAAAATTTCAGCGCAATAACCTTGGTCAACATTGCCGGCGCGGCTAGATCTCCGCAGTGAATAATCAGTTCCACTCCATTTTGGCTCATCCACGTAAGAGCTTTTTCGGTATTTGGAATATTATCGTGGCTATCGGAAATTATCGCGATTTTCATTATTTTATTGCTATGGTTTTTAGCAGTTGGACTGCTTTTCGATTTTTAATGATGTTTGTCAGATATTGTCTTGATTCTTCAGACTGTACCCGTTCCAAAAGATCCGGTTCATTTTTGTAGGCTTCGCGCAGCTTTTCTACTTCTTCTTCAATTTCCGCGTTGGTCGCTTCAATTTTTTCTACGGCAGCAATTTCTTTGATAGCCAGTGCTGTTTTGATTCTTTCCACGGCTCGTGGAGCAAAATCTAACATCAATTGTGCTTCGGTTTTTTTAATATTTTTTAGATAATCTTCAAAATTTATTCCACGCTGAGCTAAGGAATCTTCCAGTTCGTGAACCATCTTGTGGGCTTCAGAATTAACAAGCGCATCGGGAATATCTTCAACTCTAGATCCGGCCACAACTTGTTTTAAAATTTCTTCTTCAAGGCGCGCTTCTTCTTGATTTTCTACTTCTCTGAGTAAATTTTCCCGAAGTAAATTTTTTAGCTTGTCTAAAGATTCCTGTCCCAAGGTTTTGGCGAATGCATCATCCAGTGCTGGAAGTTGAAGTTCAAAAACAGAGGAAACTTTGACTTTAAAATCAACACTTTTCCCGGCAAGATTTTTTTGGTAATGCTCCTTGGGGAAAGGAAGGGAAAAGTCTTTGCAGTCGCCAGCGGAAAGGCCAATCAGCTGATCGGTTAAGCCAGGAACATAGTATGCTTCAGCCATATAAATGGCGTGGTTTTTTGTTTGTCCACCCTCAAGAGCGACTTTGTCCAAAAACATTTCCATGTCCAATACAACTTTGTCAGCCTTCCCGATAGGGCGATTAGCCAAAACTTCTTTTGTCTGCATTTTTTGTAAATCGCGCAGCGCGGCATCAACTTTTTCTTCGGAAATCTCGCCCCTTTTTCGAGAAATTTTTATTTTGTGGTAATCACCGAGCTGGATGTGTGGCAAAAGAGAGGCTTTCGCTTTGTAAACTAAGGGGTTACCCGGGGCAAGTTTTAAAACAGAAATTTCCGGCGAACCGATTGTCTCTAAATTTTCATCTTTAATAATTTTTGGATAAGTTTTTTCTACGGCAAGTTCGGCAGCTTTTTCATAAATTGTCATTTCGCCCACGTGTTTGGCCAAAACATCAAACGGAACTTTTTCTGGGCGGAAGCCATCAATTTTTACTTCCTGGGAAAGGACTGAAACAGCTTTGTCTAAAAAAGTTTTTAATTCTTCGACAGAAATTTTAATTTCTAATTCCACAGTATTTTTTTGTAGAGTTTTTGAGTTGAGTTGCATGATATGGAGTTATAAATTATTTGGTAATTTTAGACGAAAGGCTCTTTTTTGTCAATAAAATTTAGAGAATCCACAAAATATCCACAGGGGAATATATTTTATAAAACGCCTTATAAAAAACGCCCGCGATTTATAGTCGCGAGGCGGGAACTAGCTTGGCGTGCCGCAGCTTGGGCAGTGAGAACTTTGATACCGTTGTGGATCGGTATAGCCGCAGTCTGGGCAAGTAGCTTTGTCAGGTGGCAGGAGGTGAAGAAGCTCGCTGGGTCTGGTTGGTTTGCGCTTGAGCTTGGGCGGAGAACGCTTCGGCTCGGGTACTTCGTCAGCACGGGCGTTGGGGAGATATCGTCCCAGCATCCGTTCGAAGGCGCGGATGGCTGCCAGGCCGTGGGCAGCGTGGACCACTCCCACGACAACGCCATTGCTCCAAACCCGATGACGCGGACAGTTTCTTCTTGCCACAGATTCCCTCCTTTCTATATGTGAAATATACGAAATTTTCTTTTTTTTGTCAAGATTTAAATAAAAAAAGAGGCGGGTGACGTTTGGTTTCCGAAGAAACCTCACGTCACCCGCCAGAGGGATCAGGCCACCGAAGAGGCAGCCTTCTTGACCTCGGGGGTAGGCAGAAAGGTGGCCACGATTTGGCCTTCCTCCCTGGCTCGAAGGACCAGGGTTACTGCCGAGAGTCGCGCCTGAACCATGGCAGTGTGAGCACGTTCGTGCTCCGTCCAGTCCGCCACGTCTCCGCCGAGCAGGATTTCGATGTCTTGTCGGAGGATTCCTTCCTCCTCATCCCGCTTCGCTTCGATCTGGCGGACCTCCTCGTCGGTGAGTTTCGTCGCCCACCGTGCGAGCCAACCGGGGATCTCGGGCTCGGCGGAGAGGAAGCCCCTCATCGCCGAAAGGAGTGATTCCTGGGCGGCCATACCCTGAACGACCGCCATTTCGAACAGGTCGGTTCGAGCCTCGGGGGGGATACCCTTCAGCCAGGCATGGAGTCTTGCGCTCATCTTCCCTTCTCCTTGTTAGGGGTTGTTTTTTTGTTTTACTACATAATCGTCCGATTATGCAGCTTTTTATTTTAGCTTAAAAAAGAAATTTTGTCAAGAGTTATTGACAAAATAGTTAAAAATGGCTTAATTTAAATAAAATTATTGTGTTTTTATTAAATAACAAAAAACGGCCCCCAAAGACCGTTTTTGCTCTATTTTTATTTATTTTTTTATAATCTTATCTACAATTCCGTATTTAAGTGCTTCTTCTGCGGTCATAAAATAGTCGCGGTCAGTGTCCTTTTCGATTTTTGCTAAAGGCTGGCCGGTATGTTTAGACAAAATATCGTTCAGCCGATCTTTAATCCGCAGAATATGTTCTGCTCGGATTTTAATATCAACCGCTTGCCCTTCCGCGCCGCCCATCACCTGATGAATCATCACCTCTGAATTTGGTAGTAAAAATCTTTTTCCTTTTGCCCCGGCGGCGAGAAGAGTCGCAGCCATGCTCGCGGCCATACCAACGCAAATTGTGGAAACATCGGATTTTATATATTGCATGGTGTCATAAATCGCGAGGCCTGCGGTTACCGATCCGCCCGGACTATTAATGTAAAGTTTGATGTCCTTTTCTTTATCTTGGCTGTCTAAAAATAAAAGCTGGGCGATAACATTGTTGGCCACCGCGTCATCAACTTGATCTCCCAAAAAGATAATACGGTCTTTTAAAAGTCTTGAATAAATATCATAAGCCCGCTCGCCATAAGTTGATTTTTCAATGACAGTTGGGATTAGATGTTGAGCTTTTGGTTCGTTCTTTTTTGTGTTCATATTGTTTAGTTAATAGTTAATAGTTTATGGCTCAGAAAAAATCTATGAACCAAAAACCATAAACCATGAACCTATTATTCTATCCTCCAGCCTCCTTCAATTTTAACCAATTTTCCCGGGATGGTAAATCCTGCCGCTTTGGCATGTCCTCCGCCACCAAAAGTTTTAGCAAGTAGCGAGACGTCGATTCCCGGTGTTGTTGTTCGGAAGCTTCCTTTGATTTTCCCGTCTTCCAAGGCTTTCAAAACCAAAACCATTTTCGCGCCTTTTAAATTATTCAAAAAATTCGTCACCCCCTCGAGCGCCTCCTCATCCAAGTTGGCTAATTCCAAATCTTCTTTTGTGATTACGGTCGTGACAACGCCAAGCTCTTTGTTTTCTGTCAGTCGCGACAAAATTGTTCCCCAAAATTTTAAAACATCCAAAGATTTATTTTGTAAAACATTGGAAGAAATTTCTCCGAGCCTTGCCCCACGGGCCAAAAGTTTTCCTGCGGTTTCAAGCGAAGAAAAAGTTGTCGCGGGGTTGCTAAAATTGGCAGTATCTGTGATTAAACCAGTTAGAAGTAGCGTAGCAGCATCTTTACTTAAAGAAAAATTTAATTGTTCAAAAAGAGAAAAAACAATTTCTGCCGTGGAAGAAGATTCCGCATCCAAAATATTTAATGTTCCGAAGTTTTCATTAGTTTGATGGTGGTCAATGTTGATAATAGGAAATTCGGCCGGTAGAGCGCGCAGCTCCGCTTCAATTCCAGTTTGCTTTAGATCACCACAATCCAAAATTACCAAAAGGTCATAATTGAGAAGAGAGATTTGATGAAAATTATCTATAACTTTTTTTCGGCTGGGCAAAAAGTCGGCCGTAGAAGAAACCGGACCAAGGGCAAAAAAATCATTTTGTTTTCCGAGGGCATCCAAAAATTCGGAAAAAGCCAATCCCGACCCGAGCGCGTCTCCATCCGGTTTTTGGTGGGCTATAATCAGAATTTTTTTGGCAATCAAGAGTGACTGCTCTAGTTTGTTAATTAGTATTTGGTTCATTTTCTTTAACTTCATCAATTAATTTTTCCACCACCTCAGCTCTTTTTTCCGTAGTATCAATTTTAAAGCCAATTCTCGGCGTAAACTTTGTCCGCATTTTTCTAAATAGTTTTTTTTGAAATTCGCGGACGGCTCGTTCGGCAATAGCAAGGCATGTTCCGGTAAATTTTTCCGGCAAAACAGAAAGCCAGACCGTGGCGTATTTTAGGTCGTCGGAGACTTTGGCCCGGGTAACGGTGACAAGGCATTCAAGGGGAAATTCAACTTCCCGGCTGAAAAACTCGCTAAGTTCCCGGATAACCAATTCTTCAAATTGTTCAGTCCGTTGAGACATATAATAAAATTTATGAATAACCTATCTTAATACTATCACGAAATCTTGTCAAAGGCAGGGGTAAATAGTAGAATATATCAATATGTATTTACAGAAACTAGAAATTCAAGGATTTAAGTCTTTTGCCAATAAGACCGTCTTGGAATTTACCCCGAAAAGTAAAGGCGGAAAAAGTATTACTGCTGTTGTCGGGCCGAACGGTTCGGGCAAATCAAATATTGCTGACGCTATTCGCTGGGTTTTGGGCGAGCAGAGCTTAAAATTGCTTCGCGGGAAAAAGTCGGAAGATGTAATTTTCTCCGGATCGCCGAAAAAGCCCCGAATGGGTTTTGCCGAGGTTTCGCTGTACTTGAACAATGAAGATGGCTCCGCGCCGATTGATTTTCGCGAAGTAGTTTTAACCCGCCGGGTTTATCGGAGCGGCGAGAGTGAATATTTGATTAATAAAAGCAAAGTTCGGCTGTCTGATGTTCTTTTGCTTTTGGCTCAATCAAATTTTGGCCAAAAAACTTACGCCATTATCGGCCAGGGCATGGTTGACGCAATGCTTCTGGCAACTCCAACTGAACGAAAAGAATTTTTTGATGAAGCGACCGGCGTGGAGCAATATCAAATGAAAAGGGATCAGTCATTAAATAAGTTGAAGGCGAGCGAAGAAAATTTGCGCCAAGCAGAAGCACTTTTCGCTGAAATTGAGCCACGGGTAAAATCTTTAACAAGACAAATGAAGCGTTTGGCCGAACGTAGCCAGGTTGAGGTTGAATTAAAAGATTTGCAAAAAAAATATTACAGCCATCTTTGGAGAGAATTAAATAGTAAAATGAAGAGTGATGAAAATCGCGTTGCTCCGCTTTTTGAGAAAAGAAAAAAATTAGAAGGAGAAATCGCTGAAGCCGAAGGGAAACTAAAGACAATGGAAAAGGAGCAGCCGACGTCAGATGTTTTTAGAAATCTTCAGACAGAATACGAAAAATTATTTGAAGAAAAAAACCATCTGCGCGAACGAGATATGGCTATTAAAAACAAGATGGCCCTTGCCGCGCACGCGGAGCTTGTTCGGCCGATGGCTATGCCCGCGAACGAAATCGAGATGACAGTGGAAGATCTGTTTAAAGGCTATGAAAATTTTGTTAAGAAGTTTTTGGTTGCGAAAGATGCGAGTGATTTGGCGGATTTGAAAAAAGAAGCGGAAGGATTAAGAAAGGAATTCGCCGCGTTTTTTTCCAAATTGAAACGTGAGCCGGCGAAAAAGGAAGGATCGAAGATTGATCCCGCATTGCCAAAAGAATTAGAAAAAATTTCCGCGGAAATTGAGAAAATAAATCGGGCCCTAACCGAGGTTCAGGTTAAAATTGAAACTTTCAACCGCGAACAGGAAGCGGAGCGGCGAAGCTTTTTTGAATTGCAAAGAAATCTTCAATTAAAACAGCATGAGCTTTATATGTTGTCTTCGGAAATTAACGCGATCCAGGTGGAAACAGCGGGATCCGCGGCGCGGCAGGAGGATTTAGAAAGAGAAATCAGGCAAGAACTTGGCGAGCCGGCGGAACTTGGTGAACCAGAGGGCTTTGACCAAAGTTGGCATGAGAAAATTTTTAAATTAAAACACCAGCTAGAGTTAATCGGTGGCATTGACTCGGAAACAGAAAAAGAATATAAGGAATCAAGCGAGCGTTATGAATTTTTAAAAACTCAAATTGCTGATTTGCGCGGCGCAATAGATTCTTTAATGAAAGTGATTGCTGAATTGGATGGAATTATAAAAAAACAATTCGACACAGCCTTTCATAAAATTAATAATGAGTTTGAAAAATACTTTAAAATTTTATTTGGCGGCGGCAAAGCACAACTGATTTTAAGAAAGGAAGTCAAAGTCGACGAAGAAGCCGAAGCGGCAGCCGAAGAAGAGTCGGGAGAAGAGCCAAGGAAAAAGAAGGGCGAAGAATTTATTGCGGGAATAGAAATTGAAGCCACTCCCCCAGGAAAGAGATTAAAGGGAATTGGCATGCTCTCTGGCGGAGAACGAGCCCTTACTTCCATTGCTCTTTTGTCAGCAATTATTTCCCAGAATCCCGCGCCATTCGTTGTTTTAGACGAAGTTGATGCAGCGCTTGATGAATCAAACTCAATTCGTTTTGCTAATGTTTTTGACGAATTAACTTCTAAAACACAATTCATTTTAATTACTCACAATCGCGCTACAATGCAAAAGGCTAATATTTTGTATGGCGTGACAATGGAATCAGACGGCGTCTCGCGTCTCCTTAGTTTGAATCTCGAACAGGCAGAGAAAACGGTTAAGCCCGCTTGACAAATATGAGACAATGTAGCAAAATAGCAATACGGTCAAAATAATTTTAAAAAGAAAATAATTTAATATAAAAAGAAAATATGTTAGTAATTCGTTTATCGCGCACTGGGAAAAGCGCGCAGCCGAGCTATCGCGTGATTGTTTCGGAAAAAAGCAAAGATCCTTGGGGAAAATATTTGGAAATCCTCGGACATTATTATCCTAAAAAAGAAGCCAAGTTAGTTGATCTTAAAGAAGAGAGGTTAAAATATTGGATGGAAAAAGGCGCCAAGCTGTCTGAGACAGTTAATAATTTGTTAGTCAACCAAGGAATTGTAGACGCGCCAAAAGAAAGAGTGGTTAAAATTAGTAAAAAACGAGCAGCCAAAGCGGCGGCCAAG